>NZ_JBFUIQ010000416.1:0-506 GCF_056401795.1 Peribacillus sp. P4_D6 | reverse complement strand
AGTCCACGGGAGACCCCACAGGCGAATATGCGCCGCGGGCGGACCGCCCGCGGAAAGCGAGTGCCCTACGTTCCAATCAACGTCCTTTGCCTTCAGCGTTTTTTGTGTTACATAACCAAGGAAATGGTCCATTCAAGGCCCACCGAAAGTTCTAGGCAGATTCGTCACTTCATGTGCAACCCTGATTCCGGATTGAATGGCTCCTTCAATCCATGCTGGTACGGTTGATGTATGCTCCCCAGCGAAGTGGACCCTTCCTTCAGGAGTTGGGATGTATGGAAACAAGTCCGTTTCCTGACCAGGCTTAAACATGGAGAAAGCGCCGTAGGAATACTGATTCAATGTCCAGCTATAAGAAGCTCCTGATAAAAAATGATCATATACTTGATTACCATGGATCACTGCCAAATTTTTCAATGCGTGTTGTATGCGATCTTTTTCCGGTAGGATATCCCATAATGTGGCATCATCTTCCCATGTATAACTTGCTAAGATGACTAAGATGA
>NZ_JBFUIQ010000415.1:0-511 GCF_056401795.1 Peribacillus sp. P4_D6 | reverse complement strand
GGTATCGGATACCAATTGACAAGCAATGGTCAAAATCTACAAACAGATCGCATGTTTGTTGGCGTGTTAGTCATTACGATTACGGGAATCATTCTTACTTCATTATTAGGCATTATTGAAAGACGCTTTTCATCTTGGAAACCTGAAAATAGTTAATTAAATTAATTCTGTATCCAAACTCAATGAAAATCGAGTTTGTCCGCGGTTTGAACGTTGATTTCCATTCCAGGCACTCGCTTTCCGCGGGCGGTCCGGGAGCCTCCTCGGCGCTATTTGCGCCTGTGGGGTCTCCCTTGGCCTCGCTTTTCCCGCAGGAGTCTCGTACCTTCCATTCCAATCAACTAAACTGTATCCAAACTCAATGAAAATCGAGTTTGGATTCRTTTTTTCTTTGTATTAAAATTTCAGTTGATTTCAGAAATCCGCTCCCTTTCCGCCGACTGCCTGCCAAGCCTCCTCGACGCAAGCGTCTGCGGTGTCTCGGCTAGCCAGTAATTCGGCAGGAGTGTCG
>NZ_JBFUIQ010000414.1:0-513 GCF_056401795.1 Peribacillus sp. P4_D6 | reverse complement strand
TGTAAGCGCAAATGACGCTAAGAGACATGGGAGGGTACGTCATCATAAGTTTCGCAGAGATCTATTGTGCATCACATAGTGGAGAAAATAGCTAATGATTTCCATTAGTTTTAGCGAAGCGTACGCTCAATTTACTAATAAAAACCAGAATTTCAATACTCTGTTTAAAAGTAGAATAAAAAAATAAATTCCCTAATATACCGAGTGGTGCAAACCGTTGATACATCAATGTTTATAGAGGGAGGATAGTTGAAGAACAAATGTGGTTTTTTATGGTAAAATAAACTTAAATTATTTTCATTAAGGGGTCTACCTGCTATGAAATTAGATGATAAAAAGAAAAAGATTCAAATGGAATATAGGGAGAAATTACAGCAAAAGAAAAAGAATAAAAAGTTCACACTCGAAGCAATTGTAATTGCTATTATCATTTTTCTATTTATTGTTTTAAATTCAATTTTTAAATCATTTTAACTGTTTTATGTCACAACTTGTGTTAACTCACAATAAGTC
>NZ_JBFUIQ010000413.1:0-516 GCF_056401795.1 Peribacillus sp. P4_D6 | reverse complement strand
ACTTTAATGGAATGCGGCCAATATGATGAACGTTGGTCAACCATCCATATGATTCCGGAAGAAACTGTTCAAGCACACATCGATGTACAAGGAAAACGGATGATCCCCATTCATTGGGCAGGTTTCACATTGTCTTTTCATGACTGGACAGATCCGATAGAACGGGTAACAAAAGCGGCCAATGACCTGGGTGTCCAGGTCTGCACACCTCAAATAGGCGAACCGGTAGTGCTTGGTTCAACGGATTTCCCTCAAACAAGATGGTGGAAATGAAAAAAGGGGTTCGGAAAACGTATCATTCATCAAATGATGTTCCCGAACCAAATGACCAAGCAATACCTTCCCCCCTCAGGTCTGGTTTCTATCTAAATGTTATATCTAAGTTGATTGGATCGGGTGTTCGAGACTCCTGCGTGAAAAGCGCGTCTAGGGGATAACCCGCAGGCGAAAGCCGAGGAGGCTCCCTGACCGCCCGYGGAAAGCGAGTGCCCTACGTTCCAATCAACGTCCAAATTT
>NZ_JBFUIQ010000412.1:0-517 GCF_056401795.1 Peribacillus sp. P4_D6 | reverse complement strand
GAAAAGAAACCCTAATTTATCCGAAAAGTAAAAATTATCAAGCACTTCCGAAGCCCTCGATATCGACCTTACCATCCATTCATTTCTTATCCGCTTCATATGTTCGATCCGTTCCCCACGGATAAAACGGAGGCATATCCGTGCTGCTTTTCATTTTGAAATCAGCTTTCCTTTTTTCGAGAAAAGCCTCAATTCCTTCTAGTGCATCAGCTTGTTTTCCGGTCCAATGAATCATTTTCGATTCTATTTTGTGTGATTCAACAGGATGGTTCGCACCGAGCATGGACCACATTAACTGCCGGGATAGCGTCACAGAGACGGAAGATGTATTTTCCGCAATGTCTGTCGCAATCTCCATTGCTGCAGACATCAATTCTTCTGGCTCGACGATCTTGTTTACCAGCCTTCCCTCATATGCTTCACTGGCCGTAATCATCCTGCCGGTAAAAATCCATTCGGAAGCTTTGCCCATTCCGACAAGTCTAGGCAAGAACCAGCCGCTGCATGCCTCCATCGT
>NZ_JBFUIQ010000411.1:0-523 GCF_056401795.1 Peribacillus sp. P4_D6 | reverse complement strand
ATACGCACAAAGTGTGATTGATTTATATTTCTTGGCACCCCGATGTCAGCCATTGTAAGTAAACCTGGTTTACGGAGGGCATCAATTTGCTTAGCGGTATTGATGATCATTGCTGCGGTTGCAGTATCTCCAAAAATGCCGTTTGGAACAATCAACCTTTGGGTTTCGTTCCCCTCAATAACGATTTCATCTTCCTGTTTAATACCTGCAGACATCGTTAAATCCAAGGAAATTTCCTTTCCGTCCACAGTCTTGCCTGTGGAAATTTGATGGAGCCCCATAACATCCCCTCGTTTTAAGGCAGTTAGCGGAACGGTCATATTTTCGCTTGCAATCGTTGGTTCAATGGTATTGATAACATTTGAAAGTTCCCAATTCAGCCCATAAGCGATTAACCTTACAGACTCCTCAAGACCTACATGCCCAATTTCATTCCGTTGGGCCAAAAATTCAAACTCTTCTCTGGTCATCCCGATTCCGACCTTTTTTTGTAAAGGGAGGCGCCTTTTCGAAACATCAACTT
>NZ_JBFUIQ010000410.1:0-526 GCF_056401795.1 Peribacillus sp. P4_D6 | reverse complement strand
GTCATCATGAATACCATGCAGCCGTGGGAATTTGAAAAAATGGCTTTAGAAACGGGATGGAAGGCAGTGGCTGATACCGGCGTTGCAAAGAGAGGGGTGGACTATACAAAGCTCGGACATTTTTCAAAGGAATTAAAGCAAGCTGTATCGTTCATGTGGCTGTTCCTCTTTCAAAAAGAGGTGGGGCAGTGATGGAGAAGTATCAAATCGATCAATTCGTTGAAAAGACGAAGCAGCAGGATAAAGGGCAAGGTTTATTCGAACTTGAAACGGAACGAATCCTGGAGATTAATTTGGAAAAGCAGATTTGGGCAAAAATGGGAACGATGGTTTCTTATCGCGGCCAAATTAAATTCGAGCGGGAAGGCATCTTGGAGCATGGTCTTGGTAAACTCTTTAAAAAAGCCTTAACCGGTGAGGGTGCATCCCTGATGAAAGCGACCGGAAGCGGCAAGCTATACGTCGCGGATCAAGGGAAGAAGATTTCCATTTTGCAGTTAAATGGTGAATCGATCTGTGTTAACGG
>NZ_JBFUIQ010000409.1:0-527 GCF_056401795.1 Peribacillus sp. P4_D6 | reverse complement strand
GGATCATGGACAATTACAGGAAGGGGCACGCACAATCAGCGAAAAGGCAAGGGAACTGATCGAGTCCAACTATTGGGACGCACAGTGGAATCTAGCGAGTTGTGCAGATACTCTGCGAATCAATAAAAGTACACTCAGCCGTCGATTTGCGGCCGAATCCGGCGAGTCTTTTCGAAATACGCTGCACCAAGTTCGAATTAGGGAAGCTAAACGTTTATTAAAGGAAACGGATTTATCATTGGAGGAAATCTCACAATTGGCCGGCTATTCACATCAAACCTATTTCAATGCCAAATTCAAACTGCTTGAAGGTTGTACACCATCAGCATATCGGTCTGGCTTATAAAAGGACGATTCAATAAAATGAATCGTCCTTTCAGTTTGTAGACAAAAGGGGTTCGGATTAAAAAATTCCAGTTGACCTTATTAAAAAGAATCATGTTAAGAAAGCAWCCTCATCACTTCAAGTTTTATTAATGCTATATTAAAACAATGAAGACTTTAGGCAAAAGGGTTATATCTAAATG
>NZ_JBFUIQ010000408.1:0-531 GCF_056401795.1 Peribacillus sp. P4_D6 | reverse complement strand
GCACGATATGGTGAATCACTGAACGGACATCCCACTCGAGAATGAATTTATGGCAATTTCTTTTATMTTTTCAGTTGATTCATGAAGCTTATGTGGGCGGTTMAAGGTCAATTGGTTATGTCGCACCATATCGGGCTCAGGCAGAATTGATGGAAAAGCTATTGGATGACTTATATGAAAAAGAACGGCAAACTGCGGATATCATCGCTGCAACTGTACATCGTTTCCAGGGAAGTGAACGTGAGATGATGATCTTTGACACAGTTGATAGTTATCCGCAAAACAGGGCTGGAATGTTATTGACAGGGAGAGAAAGTGAAAGGCTGATTAACGTGGCCATAACAAGGACTAAAGGTAAGTTCGTACATGTATGTGACACTTCGTTTGTTAACAAACACGTTTATCGCAGTAAAACACTTCGTCAGCTTGTCGATCATCAAACTCAAAATGATCAGATTGTATCAAAGAAAGACATTGGAAAATGGGTTAACCACCAGCACCCGAAATTACGATGGATGCATGCCCGTAAAT
>NZ_JBFUIQ010000407.1:0-539 GCF_056401795.1 Peribacillus sp. P4_D6 | reverse complement strand
GTACTCGCTTTCCGCGGGCGGTCGGGGAGCCTCCTCGTCGCTTTGCGCCTGTGGGGTCTCCCCTCGACGCGCTTTTCCCGCAGGAGTCTCGCACCTTCCGTTCCAATCAACTCTGTTTTGAAATTTAGATAAGCCCCTTTTTGTCTTCAGTTTTTWTAAGGGTTYATWAAACMTGGAACGTCGATTGGAACGTAGGGTACTCGCTTTCCGCGGGCGGTCRGGGAGCCTCTTCGGCGCGCCTGYGGGGTCTCCTTTGCCACGCTTTTCCCGCAGGAGTCTCGAACATCCGTTCCAATCAACTTTGTGTTTTAAAAGAAAAAACTGCTGGCTCGTCTTATTCCAAACCCTATTTAAGACAAGGTTATCCTTCATGTTTTTTTCCTGTCATCCTTAATGGATGGAAGAAATATGCGACACTCCTGCCGAAAAACTGGCTAGCCGAGACCCCGGAGACGCTTGCGTCGAGGAGGCTTGGAGGCAGTCGGCGGAAAGGGAGCGGATTTCTGAAATCAACTGGAACGTTTGTTAAGAAGAAACTG
>NZ_JBFUIQ010000406.1:0-571 GCF_056401795.1 Peribacillus sp. P4_D6 | reverse complement strand
GGGCACTCGCTTTCCGCGGGCGGTCGGCCCTCGGCTATCGCCTGCGGGGTCTCCCCTAGACGCGCTTTTCTAAGCAGGAGTCTCGTACACCCGCTCCAATCAACTTTATCTTACCTTTTACGGCACTTCGTTTTACATATCTTCCTCGATCGTTTGAACAAGGTTGAAAAGAAAATGATAAATTAAATGAAAAGCTTCTTCCAATGACATGCCTTCTTGAAACCCTTTAATGTTATCCAAGGCAACATTCACATCCCATAGCCCTTCACCCTGGTTAAACATTAAACTGAACGACCCAATTCCTTCTTGGAGTTCCTTGGTTAAATACGTTTTTAAAACATCTCCCCTTTTTTTCTGGAATTTCAATCCGAACATCGCGTTATATGTACCGAAAACATCATCGACTTCTAACGAAAGTGCCTCAACGCCGATTAATTCGAACCATCTTGATTCAAAGTAAAGGAATTCATCTTTGTTTTTTTTCAAATACTCAATCGGTTGTGATAAAAATGCAGAGTTCTCTTCAGAGATTAATTCTTCGGTCTCTTTATTACTGCGCTCCATATAAGCG
>NZ_JBFUIQ010000405.1:0-576 GCF_056401795.1 Peribacillus sp. P4_D6 | reverse complement strand
GCCAAGTGCAGAACCAAAAAAGGCAAAAACCAAAACTAAAAAGACGACAGCAAAACCTAAATTGGACTTGCCTGGGGAAAAAGTGCATTTCACCGCGATTATCAAGGAGTTCACGGCAAAAATGAACCATTTCACTGGTGAAGAAGATGAAGTTATACTCTTGGAGAATGTCAAAGTGACRACGGAGCCTGAATTGACTATTGGCGATGCTTGGTGTGGATATAGCAAGACATTAAAAAAAGCTGAGCTCGAAGAAGGAGACGCAATCGAATTTGATGGAAAAGTGGTCGACAAAAAATACAATAAAGAAATACGCTATAAAGTAAATAATCCATCCAAGTTAGTGAAAAAAGAAGGATAAACACTCGAAGTTATTGGATGATATGGAGTAAGCCGCCGCCGCTTACTCCTATTTGCCGTATTCAGGCATCTAAAGAAATGAATGATTACATGAACTTATTAGAATAGATGCGTCCACCACTGGAATATATTCGTTTGTGGGAGATACAACTTATAACCTTTCTCCAATCGTATTGGTTTTGGTTTTGTGGTTTCATATTTTCCAGTGTTGGGGAT
>NZ_JBFUIQ010000404.1:0-580 GCF_056401795.1 Peribacillus sp. P4_D6 | reverse complement strand
GTGTATCCCCAATGGTTTTCTTGACTTCCTTCACGACATCTTCGATTCCTCTCTTCTTCAGCTCCGGCGTAGTTATCACATTGTACCCTAGTTCTGTACTGGAATCTAAATCTCCTGGATGATTGAGCGTACCTCTGATGCCAATCTGGAAAACTTTATCCGTTTGGAGCAAGCCTTCCTCATATGCACGGATAAACGGGGAACCATGCCAGTATTTTTCTTCATAATAAGTATCCCAAGTATCTGTATGTGAATCAAAATGAAGAAGTGCAACAGGACCGTGGATTTTTGCGGCTGCTCTTAAATTAGCCAATGTTACTGAATGATCTCCTCCGATGCCTATTGGAATGATCCCGTTTTTCATCAAGTCTGAAATAGCCTTTTCAATTAACTCATAGCTTCGATGTATATTATGGGGAATCACCGAAACATCCCCGATATCAATTGCATTACATTCGTCAAAAGGAAATACCTTGTGAATGGGATGATAAGGAAACAACGTCATGGATGCTTGGCGGACTGCCTGTGGAGCAAACCGGGCTCCTACCCTGAATGAAGCAGCTGTATCAAAAGGCATACC
>NZ_JBFUIQ010000403.1:0-582 GCF_056401795.1 Peribacillus sp. P4_D6 | reverse complement strand
CACTTTATATTGACTTTCCTGTTCGGATAGGCGGTCGATCGTTTGAGTATAATTTTCAACGTCATGTTTAAAGTTTTCGATAACTTGTATATGATGATTTTCCTTTTCGGAAAGTTCGATCATGGATGTCTCTAAATTTTCAATCTCCGCTTTAYATTTATTTTCTTGCTTTGAAGCAAGAGCAATCGTTTGATTTAACTGCGCGATTTCYTGTTGATGGTAGGACTCTTTTTCCTTTAGATCGGAAATCATCTGTTCTAAATTAGCAATSTCCAYCTTAAATTGACTTTCCTGTTCGGATAGGTGGCCAATCATTTGRGTATAATTTTCAATTTCAAGTTTAAAGTTTTCGATAACTTGTTTCTGCTGCSCTTCCTTTTCAGTAAGTTCRATCATCGATTTCTCTAAATTTTCAATCTCTRTTTTATATTKAATTTCTTGTTGGGATGCATCGCTAATCGTTTGATTTAACTGATCGATTTCTTGTTGATGGTAAGACTCTTTTTCCTTTAAATCTATAATCATCTGTTCTAAATTTGCAATTTCCACCTTATATTGACTTTGCTGTTCCGATAGTTGGCC
>NZ_JBFUIQ010000402.1:0-591 GCF_056401795.1 Peribacillus sp. P4_D6 | reverse complement strand
ATGATGTACCTGTCATCTGTGTGGTCACACAAGTGGATGAATTAGATCCGCCACATTATAAACAAGTACCTTTTGATGCCAATCCTAAGAAAAAAAAGAATATTGATGAAGCCATCGCTTTGATGTCAAAACGATTTAAAGAGAGTGAAATACCACTTTTGAACATTATCCCTACTTGTTCGTATATTGATTTTGATGAAAGCGGAAATATTGAATATGATATGCGTTGGAACATAGATTTGCTTTCTGATTACTTAATTGAGGCCTTACCCAGTGAAGCGAAGCTGAAGACAGCCAAAGCGATGCAGAGCCAATTCGTAAAGAAAAAATTCGCACGGACGATAGTTGGAACGTTTACGGCAATCGCAGGCTTAATAGGTGCGGAGCCAATACCTTTTGCCGATTTTCCCATTTTGACCGGCATTCAAGGTTTGATGATTGTGGTGATTGGTTTTATCGCGGATAAAGAAATCAATACGAAAACGGCAAGTGAATTCATTGCAGCGTTAGGAATCAATGTTGGCATCGGACTCCTTGTCAGGGAAGGTGTCAGGGCTGCAGTCCGTTTCATTCCAGGAGCTGGTCTAGTCG
>NZ_JBFUIQ010000401.1:0-603 GCF_056401795.1 Peribacillus sp. P4_D6 | reverse complement strand
ATTTATATCCGTAATTCCTTTATATAATCCGTATTTCAATGCTTTTGCGGTATCGATGACACTCCCTCCACCAATGGCAAGGATGGCATCGGCATGAACTTCGCGTGCATATTTCAATGCTTCGTTTACACATTTACTCGCTGCGTCTYGTGTTACACCCAGAAACTGTCCAACTATTTCAGCTTTGGCACCCAATTTCTGCTGCTCAAAAGTTTCGGCAACTTTTTTAACGACGCCTGCATTTTCCAAGCCAGCATCGCTCACGAGCAGAATCCTTCTTGCCCCCAGACCATTGAATAGGCCCGGTATGAGTGAACGAGTGTTAGTGCCACTGTAAACCGAAGACCTTAACCAAAAATTCGAATGAGCATTTACCTTCATATCGTTTCACCTCGGAATTAATAGTCTATAATCGCAGTTAAGGATCGTTCATACGCTGCATTCAAGTTCCTAATGGCCATCCATTAATGAATGTAAACTAACAGTATGCTTGTATCTTATTTCGGCATTATAACACCCCATATTCCTTTTCATTGCTTTGATAGATTTCTTCAATCCCTTTCCCTTTTGCCCTGGCTAATATCTCCATCCGCACTGATAATT
>NZ_JBFUIQ010000400.1:0-603 GCF_056401795.1 Peribacillus sp. P4_D6 | reverse complement strand
GAGTCATACATGGATAAGGTTTTTAATCTGGATGGCTATCGGAGTTGTCATTTACTTCGCTTATTCCCGTAAGCATTCCAATCTTAACCAGCAGGAAAATGATCATTGAAAAAGACACTTTTTGAGCGTTTCAGTTTGACGACTAAGGGAGTTAGGAAGGCTGTCTCCCCGAACCAAGATTTTAAATGAAAACTTGGTTATCCTTCATGTTTTTTTGTTTTTCGCTAGCCAGTTATTCAGCAGGAGTGTCGCGAGCTTATTCAAGTGTTCGAAATGAGTCCTGCCTACAGTTTTTTCTTAAAAATATATTCCAGTTGATTGGAACGGAAGGTACGAGACTCCTACGGGAAAAGAGCGTCCAATTGAGACCCCACAGGCGCCAAGAGCGCCGAGGAGGCTCCCGGACCGCCCGCGGAAAGCGAGTGCCCTACGTTCCAATCAACGTTCATATTCTACACTCTCTCAAAAAAAGTATACGGTCTGAGACACTCTCTGGAGTGTCTTTTTTTGTTTGGACATATATCGTTCATAAGTATTATGTGAAAGAAGAAAATTTCTCAAAGTAAATTAAGATAAACAGACTTTATGTCGAAATAGTATATA
>NZ_JBFUIQ010000399.1:0-606 GCF_056401795.1 Peribacillus sp. P4_D6 | reverse complement strand
AAGTTATCCCAGTCTTATAGGCAGGTTGCCCACGTGTTACTCACCCGTCCGCCGCTAATCTCAGGGAGCAAGCTCCCATCGATTCGCTCGACTTGCATGTATTAGGCACGCCGCCAGCGTTCGTCCTGAGCCAGGATCAAACTCTCCGAAGAAATGTTTGACTTGCTCATTTGCTTTTTTGATAGTGTGTGCTCACTTAAAATTTAACGTTGGCGCTTTGTTTTGTTCAGTTTTCAAAGAGCAATTTGTTGTAGTTTTTTTCAACTAATTCATCGTAACATAACGTTGAATAGTTGTCAACTTCTACGAAGTATTTCTTTTTTAAAATCGCTCATTAATTAGGCGACTTCATTATCATACTGCTATTTTTCTTTAGTGTCAACATTTAATCCGTAAAATAAGAATCTCTAATAACACTTTCCTCTTGAAACCATCTTGTTAATGAATACAAAAAAAACACCCTATGTGTTTCATCTTTAAATTAATCAACTGGGACGCACTAAAATAATCGATGGATCATTCAATATGAATATAAAAGTTCGTACGAACAGACTATTGAGTGACACCACCAATTAACAACAGTTCCTAAATCGTAACCACTAGGGG
>NZ_JBFUIQ010000398.1:0-618 GCF_056401795.1 Peribacillus sp. P4_D6 | reverse complement strand
GAACGTAAGGTACGAGACTCCTGCGGGAAAAGCGTGGCCAGGGAGACCACGCAGGCGAACGCCGAGTAGGCTCCCGGACCGCACGCGGAAAGCGAGTGCCTGGAGTGGAAATCATTACACATACCCTCTTTCGGAAACCCGCTCCCTTTCCTCCGACTTTCTGCCAAGCCTCCTAGGCAGAAGCGCCTGTGGGGTCTCGGCTAGCCAGTGATTGGGCAGGTGTGTCGCAAATTTCTTCAATCCTATGAGGCTTACAGGAAAAAAACACCAATRAAAATCTAATCTTGTTTTAATTTCATGGTTCGGGGTGGGACCAATCCGAACTCCCTTTTGTCAAAAAATTGATGGAAAAGCCAAACTGTAAACGAATTGGAAAAGAGCCAGTTTCCCTACAATATTTCTTTTATAAAATTCCCGTTGATTGGAACGGAAGGTACGAGACTCCTGCGGGAAAAGCGTGGCCAGGGAGACCACGCAGGCGAACGCCGAGTAGGCTCCCGGACCGCACGCGGAAAGCGAGTGCCTGGAGTGGAAATCATTACACGCCGAGTAGGCTCCCGGACCGCACGCGGAAAGCGAGTGCCTGGAGTGGAAATCATTACACATACCCTCTTTCGG
>NZ_JBFUIQ010000397.1:0-624 GCF_056401795.1 Peribacillus sp. P4_D6 | reverse complement strand
ATCTTGATTGATTTCTTCTTGAAGACGTCCTTGATACGCTCGTGTTTCTTTACGAACGATTTTCTTTTCAAATTTCCGTTTATTCGCACTGGCTTTCACATGTGTGGAATCCACGAAAACGTGTTCAGCACTTATTAACTTTTTATTAGCAGCTGTCATTAAAATGCGATAGAAAATCTGTTCAAACAGGTCTGTATCTTTAAAGCGTCGCTCATAATTTTTCCCGAACGTGGAGTAGGAGGTACTTTATCATGGAAACCATAGCCTAAGAACCAACGGTAAGCCATATTGGTTTCAACTTCTTCAAACGAATACCGAAGGTATATTGAATGAAAGTCAGTTTAACTAAAATAACTGGATCAATACTTGGGCGTCYTAMCTCTGAATACATATTTTTCACCAAGTCATAAATGAAAGTGAAGTCAATGGCAGCCTCCATTTTACGAACCAAATGGTTCGGTGGCACMAGTTGATCTAAAGTAATCATTTCAAGTTGATCTCGCTGAATAGAATCATGTTTAGAAAGCATCCTCATCACCTCAAGTTTTAATACTTCTATTTTAAAACAAAAATGACTCCAGGCAAAAGTGTTCTATCTAAAAGGTAAGACAAAGTTGATTGTTG
>NZ_JBFUIQ010000396.1:0-631 GCF_056401795.1 Peribacillus sp. P4_D6 | reverse complement strand
GGATAAAATAAACTTGGTTCGGAATAGACCAGCCTGCAGTTTTTATTTTAAAAAACGTTCCAGTTGATTGGAACGTAAGGTACGAGACTCCTGCGGGAAAAACGTGGCCAAGGGAGACCCTGCAGGCCATGCCGAGGAGGCTCCCGGACCGCCCGCGGAAAGCGAGTGCCTGAAGTGGAAATCACGTCCGAATTTGTACAAGAAAAAAATGTAGACAAACTCAATTTTCATTGAGTTTGTCTACATTCTGAGCACTTAACCTTAATGGTCAAGTGCTTTTGTTATTCAAAACCTCTTTATTTTGATTGATGATGATTTTATTTCTTAAAATCATTTCTTTATTATTAAGTCCAACATTGAGTTCTTTTGTATCATTCACTTTTTCCAGCAGTGAAATTACGGATATTTCCAGTAATTCAGAAATAGGCATTTGTGTTTTGGATGATAAAATTTCAAGTTCATGGATTAATTTAAGGGAAAGTATTGGTTGTTTTTGATTTATTTCCATGACAGGACCCGCTTTCTTAAAAAAGTTATGTAATTGTCATTTAAGTATATAATGTCAGTTTCCGATAAAACATTAAAGTTGCGTTATTAATGTTAAGAGTTGATGACAATTACAGAAGAAAGG
>NZ_JBFUIQ010000395.1:0-639 GCF_056401795.1 Peribacillus sp. P4_D6 | reverse complement strand
GTCCGCATCTTAGAAGCTTGGCAAGCCATTCGGCATCTTTCACATCAGTTTTACGCCCTGGAACATTTTTGACATGCCTGGCATTGGCAAGAACAAGGTGAAAAGATCCTTCGAGTATATTCCATATTGGTTTCCAGTAGACTCCGGTACTTTCCATCACAACATCGGATACCTGAAGGGTAGCTAGCCAATCACTTAAAGCCAACAGTCCCGTTGTTGTAGTTGAAAAAGTTTCAATAGAGGTTTTTGGCTTTTTTTCTAATGGACCAAATAATACGCAGGCTACTACTGTTTCTTGGTGTACATCTAGGCCAGCACACCGTTCAATCATTGCTTCCATAGGAGAATCACCTCAATAAAAGATTAACAATACATATGACAGGAGATTTGTTACAAAAATTTTTGTATACGTACTAGCAGTACAYTAAATGGTTCTTCAATACTGTCACAACCAGTTTCTTATACAGGGTATCTCCTTAAGATCCACCAAAAAAGGTTCAGCCTGGTTGTATTGTTATCACCATTATTGTCAACGGTTTAATGGGTTAGACTTTATTTTGGGGTAATGAGCAGGGTTTCGTGATAGATGGTGGCGGCGAGGATCGCCGCCATAGACGTTTCTTATGCAACTATAGGGGC
>NZ_JBFUIQ010000394.1:0-645 GCF_056401795.1 Peribacillus sp. P4_D6 | reverse complement strand
GACCAAAATGGAGCCCCTTAATTTGCAAGGAGAATGAAGTTACATGCTTAAATTGAATCGTTCAAGGGTAAATGTTACTTAATACACTTCTTAAAAAGGGGGAATGAGTGATGGCGGAAAAACAAGATGAAATGGGAAGCATATTCAGTTTCATTAAAGGCCAGGTAGAAAAGCTCCCAATTTCACAAGCGAAAAAGACCAAAATGCTCGACCAGCTCTTACAGCTGAAAACGATGACTGTTGATGCAAGGGAACCGCGAATTGCTCTTGTCGGAAGAAGAGGGTCTGGAAAATCCTCACTGATCAATGCGATGTTTGGTCAGGAACGGCAATATGTCAGTTCCGTTAAATCTGGAACGGGTAAGGGTAAATGGTTATGGTACCCGAGTGATGCCGAACCCAAAATTCGTTTGCTGGACTCACGCGGGCTGGGTGAGAGTGAAGCTCCTACGGAAGAGTTCGAGGAAGATACACCATTGGATGAATTGATAAAAGCGGTRACTGAAGAACAGCCTGATGTGTTTCTTTTCTTAATTAAAGCCAAAGAAGCGGATTCACGTATTGAAGAAGACTTACAAGAATTGAATAAGCTGCGCAAGATCGTTAAAGAGAATCACCATTATGATGTACCTGTCATCTGTGTGG
>NZ_JBFUIQ010000393.1:0-648 GCF_056401795.1 Peribacillus sp. P4_D6 | reverse complement strand
CGATAGCCCTCTTTATTTGTTGTTGAGTACTTTAAAGTTTCGCCTGAAGGGCAAAGGTAACAATCAAAATGTTCATCGTATACATAGTTCTGTTTGCGGAAAAATCCTTCTTTGGTGCGAGGACGTGTATAAGGTAAAGCGGGTATGATTTCTTTGTTAAATAGGTAGCTTGTAATCGCTGGTGTTTTATAAGCTGCATCTGCGGCAACGGCTTACGGTTTTCCAACTTTCTCAATCACTTKTTCAACTAGTGGYTCTAAGATCTGGACTGTCATGTGTATTTCCAGGTGTTACATTCATTCCCAATACAAAACCGTTGCGCTCTGAGGCCGCTTGGAATGAATAGGCAAACTGTTTTGTTCGTTCATCTTTCACATAGTAGCCACTCTCAGAATCCGTTRTACTTTCTTWAATCACTTTGGTCTCTTCTTTATCAAATTTATCTGGTGGAAAAGGCTTTTTTCCATGGTTTTCACGATCTTGATTGATTTCTTCTTGAAGACGTCCTTGATACGCTCGTGTTTCTTTACGAACGATTTTCTTTTCAAATTTCCGTTTATTCGCACTGGCTTTCACATGTGTGGAATCCACGAAAACGTGTTCAGCACTTATTAACTTTTTATTAGCAGCTGTCATTAAAATGCGATA
>NZ_JBFUIQ010000392.1:0-653 GCF_056401795.1 Peribacillus sp. P4_D6 | reverse complement strand
GTATGGAATTAAGTAATTAGTAAATCTTTAATTACTAATTATAGTACTCTTCCTTGTGTGATTTAGCAA
Organism: Peribacillus sp. P4_D6; assembly: GCF_056401795.1. Lineage (NCBI taxonomy): Bacteria > Bacillati > Bacillota > Bacilli > Caryophanales > Bacillaceae > Peribacillus > Peribacillus sp. P4_D6. The sequence continues at coordinate 584 of NZ_JBFUIQ010000392.1, read as the reverse complement.
CTCTAAAACAGAAAAATTTTCTAATTATTTAAATAATCATTCATTTTATTCCATGAAAAAAGCCCGGTCATGATGAACCGGGCTTTTTTCATGGAATACTTTATACGGGATAGACCCCATGCTTACGATCGGTAAATGTCAATTGCTTACTGCTATACGCTTCAAACCGCGCGCTCAATTCATCACGCAGGTCATTCGGCTGGATGATGCCATCAACGATCATTTCAGAGGCTAAGCGGTAAATATCGATATCTTCATTATACTCATTGCGCTTCTGTTCAATGAATTCAGGGCGCTCTTCTGGTTCCATCGCATTGATTTTATTGGCATAGACTGCATTGACCGCAGCTTCAGCTCCCATGACCGCTATCAATGCCGTCGGTAAGGCAAGAACGCAGTCCGGTTCAAAGGCGGGACCGGCCATCGCATATAGTCCGGCACCATAAGCTTTACGGACGATGACGGAAATCTTGGGAACAGTGGCTTCACTCATGGCCGAGATCATTTYCGCACCATGGCGAATGATTCCTGCCCGTTCGACCTTCGTCCCAATCATGAATCCTGGAATATCCACCAGGAATAAG
>NZ_JBFUIQ010000391.1:0-658 GCF_056401795.1 Peribacillus sp. P4_D6 | reverse complement strand
CTTCATGTATTTTTACTTTTTTATTTGGATGAAATCATCAGGAACGTTATTTTGAGGGGTTTATATTTGAACGTTGATTGGAACGTAGGGCACTCGCTTTCCGTGGTTGGTCTTTACGTCTGTAGGGTCTCCCTTGTACACGCTTTTCCAAGCAGGAGTCTTGAACGCCCGCTCCAATCAACTTTGTTTTAAAATTTAGATAGAAACCCCGTTGTCGACAAAAGTGGAGCCGAAACGGCATTATCCCGAATCTGAAATTATTACCATTATTTTAAAACGAGAATTGGTTTTACTCCATAATTTTTTACTGTTTTATATGGGGTGAAATCCTATCAAGATTGAAGAAATTTGCGACACTCCTGCCGAACAACTGGCTAGCCGAGACACCACAGACGCTTGCGTCGAGGAGGCTYGGRAGACAGTCGGCGGAAAGGGAGCGGATTTCTTCAATCAACTGGATTTTTTTTTAAAAAAACTGAAGACAAACTAGTTTTCCTCGAATTTGTCTTCAGTCTGAAACAGCGACCTAGACGGGTCGCTGTTTTTTTGATCATTGTACTGTTGCTTCTTCCTGTTTTTCATTCAATGTGCCGTTCATTTTCTTATACCTATAAATAAAGTAAAGAAGAGATAATATTAATGCCGTAACGAGGAATAT
>NZ_JBFUIQ010000390.1:0-666 GCF_056401795.1 Peribacillus sp. P4_D6 | reverse complement strand
GGTGGAAAAGGCTTTTTTCCATGGTTTTCACGATCTTGATTGATTTCTTCTTGAAGACGTCCTTGATACGCTCGTGTTTCTTTACGAACGATTTTCTTTTCAAATTTCCGTTTATTCGCACTGGCTTTCACATGTGTGGAATCCACGAAAACGTGTTCAGCACTTATTAACTTTTTATTAGCAGCTGTCATTAAAATGCGATAGAAAATCTGTTCAAACAGGTCTGTAGCTTTAAAGCGTCGCTCATAATTTTTCCCGAACGTGGAGTAGGAGGTGCTTTATCATGAAAACCACAGCCTAAGAACAACGGTAAGCCATATTGGTTTCCGCTTCTTCAATCGTTTTACGCATGGAACGAATACCGAAGGTATATTGAATGAAAGTCAGTTTAACTAAAATAACTGGATCAATACTTGGGCGTCCTACCTCTGAATACATATCTTTCACCAAGTCATAAATGAAAGTGAAGTTAATGGCAGCCTCCATTTTACGAACCAAATGGTTCGGTGGCACCAGTTGATCTAAAGTAATCATTTCAAGTTGATCTCGCTGAATAGAATCATGTTTAGAAAGCATCCTCATCACCTCAAGTTTTAATACTTCTATTTTAAAACAAAAATGACTCCAGGCAAAAGTGTTCTATCTAAAAGGTAAGACAAAGTTTGA
>NZ_JBFUIQ010000389.1:0-672 GCF_056401795.1 Peribacillus sp. P4_D6 | reverse complement strand
GTATGGGGTTGTATAAGAAAAGTGATGATCCCTAGAAGGATGCTGCATTTACATGAACGTATTTCTCAAGAGTTGTCGTTAACAGAGGAAATCGTATCACTGTTTACGGAAGAAAGAAAAAATCAATTAATCGATATTGTCCTGCCTGCTGTATATCAAGGTGCGACGTTCACAATGGAAGGTCACATTGATATCGGGGTTGGAAAGCGTAACAAAACCAGTGAGTTTGTAAAAGAAATGGTAGCCAGGATGGAATCCATGGGGGTGGAACCAAAAATCAAACCGGATGCTTTCGTAGCTTCAAGTTATGCCAACCGTTATACAAAACAAGAGTGAATGTTTACAAAAATATGTAATTGCACAATATAGTTTGGGAATTTTCAGACGGCAAAGCGTACATACTTTTTTTCGTTATGCAATTTTAAATAAGCAAAAAACCGGCCTCAGACCGAGACCGGCTTTAACATGTTAAGATATAAGCCGCCAATGCCGTATTCAGTAAGAAAGTTTTAAACCACCACTCCTCAAAGTGGGTGTTTGCAGAAAAAATCCTGTTGTCCAAGTCAGTGACGAGGCATAACATTCCTGTTTCAATATAAAACTCCCTATTACAGCTTAAAGGTTAAAACTTTATTATCATTACGAACAGTGCAGCTTGTATAATTATAATAC
>NZ_JBFUIQ010000388.1:0-675 GCF_056401795.1 Peribacillus sp. P4_D6 | reverse complement strand
CCGTCAGCATGCTACTGACGGTTTTTTTTACTTTGTTTTAAAAGAAGACTTTGAATGAAACTCAATAACAATGATCCGATTAAAGCCCCCCAAAAAGAATCTATTACAAAGCCACTGACAATATAGGAAGTGATTTGGAATGTGAAGGCATTGATAATGAAAGAAAACAACCCGAACGTCAGGATGGTGATCGGCAATGTGATAAGTTGGAGGATGGGTCTAACCAGCAAGTTCATGATCGATAATATAAAAACCGCCAGCAAGGCAGTTCCGTAAGATTTGATCGTGATGGAGTCGAGAAGCCAGTCAATAACGAGCAATACCAGCCCGTTGATAAGAAAACGCATGATTATGTTCATGAAAAACTCCTCCTGAAGACACTTTCTACAAGTCATTATACTAAAATTTAATGAATTTCAGTTATATGTTTGCAGAATTGTCACAAAAAAAAGAGGATACGATAAGCATTCCCAGAATGGAATAGACGCTTTTTATTTAAAAGGTACGTCGATTTCAGAAATCCGCTCGCTTTCCGCYGASYGTCTGCCAAGCCTCCTCKRCGCAAGCGCCTGTGGGGTCTCGGCTAGCCAGTTATTCGGCAGGAGTGTCGCAAATTTCTTCCATCCAATATAGGTTTTATCAATATAAAAGTAAACCATGACGGTAAGCAAGTCT
>NZ_JBFUIQ010000387.1:0-695 GCF_056401795.1 Peribacillus sp. P4_D6 | reverse complement strand
CACCTCCTCTATCCTCTATTAAATTACTTCCGCTTTTTTTATTACAGTAGGCTGTTTTAAACCAATGACTGATTTTTCACTAGTAACTCTCACTTCTTTATCAGTTATGATATTTTCAACGATGGCTCCTTCTTCAATCACGCCTTTTTGCATGATGATGCTATTTCTTACTATCGCACCCTTTTTCACCTTTACCCCACGGAAGAGTATACTGTTTTCGACAATCCCTTCAATATCACAACCGTTGGCTATCAATGAGTTGGTAACCTTCGAAGAACTTGAATATTTGGTCGGTGCCTCATGTTTGATTTTCGTATAAACATCCCAAGTATCCCCGAAGAAAGAACGGATTACCGAAGGGTTCAGGAAATTCATATTACTGGCATGAAAGCTTTCAATCGAATGGATGAATGGCATATCACCTGTAAAGTTATAGCCTTTTACGGTAAAACGATGAAGATTTGCTTTCACAGCGTCTTTCAAAAAGTCATATTCCCCACTGGCAACACAGCTTTTGATCAAATTCACCAATAGCGATTTACTTATGATGAAAGTTTCTAGACAAACATGGTCACCAGGTCTAGGGATTGTATAAAAGCTAATGTCAGTTATGTCTTCATCCGAATCTACCGAACAGGTGTGATAGATTGGTTTTTCAATCAATTCCCCTACATAATCCTTATATACCACCGTGA
>NZ_JBFUIQ010000386.1:0-715 GCF_056401795.1 Peribacillus sp. P4_D6 | reverse complement strand
GATATTTGGGTGAATTGCACTTCCGCCTATTGCCTTGGCATATATCCACGGCATGTATAGGCCATCCCTATATAGCGGTGCCGTTTCCAATTCTGGTGCCAATCGATGGCAATTGACCAAACTGTAATGATTGAAAGAAGAAAGGATTATCCTTTCCTCCATTTCGTAGGTACGGATGAGCCGGATGACTTTCTCTTCCAAGCCTGGATACAGAAAACCGTATTTTTCAATTCAATATTGCAAAAAAGCTGATTATCATTAAGCCAAATAAACAGTTCTTCAAGCGTGGGAATCTTTTCATCACCAAAATTACCCTTATGGGTTGCGGAAGCATTAAGGGTTTTCAACTCCTTTAATGTCCGGTCTTTTACATACCCCGAGGCATTCGTGGTCCGATCGAGCTTTTCATCGTGGATGATGACCACTTCTCCATCTTTCGAGAGCTGGACATCCGTTTCAATTCCGTCCGCACCGACACGGGCAGCTTCCTTGAACGCCGACATCGTATTTTCCGGATGAGTTCCTGCAGAGCCTCGATGTGCAAAGATTAAGGTCATGATGAAACGCCGCCTCTCTCAAAAATTGTTATACACCGATTTTATGAACAGAAACAGCAAATTATTTTCATCTAGATCAATTCTACAATCAAAACGCAGGTGATTATTTTCTGCATAGAAGGTTCCTTTCCTCRAATCACTCCATTTCTTTTACAATC
>NZ_JBFUIQ010000385.1:0-715 GCF_056401795.1 Peribacillus sp. P4_D6 | reverse complement strand
GTCTCTTCTTTATCAAATTTATCTGGTGGAAAAGGCTTTTTTCCATGGTTTTCACGATCTTGATTGATTTCTTCTTGAAGACGTCCTTGATACGCTCGTGTTTCTTTACGAACGATTTTCTTTTCAAATTTCCGTTTATTCGCACTGGCTTTCACATGTGTGGAATCCACGAAAACGTGTTCAGCACTTATTAACTTTTTATTAGCAGCTGTCATTAACATGCGATAGAAAATCTGTTCAAACAGTTCTGTATCTTTAAAGCGTCGCTCATAATTTTTCCCGAACGTGGAGTAGGAGGTGCTTTATCATGAAAACCACAGCCTAAGAACAACGGTAAGCCATATTTGTTTCCGCTTCTTCAATCGTTTTATGCATGGAACGAATACCAAAGGTATATTGAATGAATGTCAGTTTAACTAAAATAACTGGATCAATACTTGGGCGTCCTAMCTCTRAATACATATCTTTCATCAAGTCATAAATGAAAGTGAAGTCAATGGAAGCCTCCATTTTACGAACCAAATGGTTCGGTGGCACCAGTTGATCTAAAGTAATCATTTCAAGTTGATCTCGCTGAATAGAATCATGTTTAGAAAGCATCCTCATCACCTCAAGTTTTAATACTTCTATTTTAAAACAAAAATGACTCCAGGCAAAAGTGTTCTATCTAAAAGGTAAGACAAAGTTGATTGGAACGGAAGGTACGAGACTCCTG
>NZ_JBFUIQ010000384.1:0-725 GCF_056401795.1 Peribacillus sp. P4_D6 | reverse complement strand
GTTCCTTCCCCAGCAACGAGGATCTCATTATCAAAAATCGAAAAGCCAGGAAGCTCCCTTCCCAGTAAACTTCGCGGGTCCTCAAGTGAAATGTTGGTCGAGACTTTTATCAATTGATTCGTGATGATCGATTCCTGCTTACCTTCCGGCAGGGCATTAAAAAGATAATGATTTTCGTTGGCCAGCATCGAAAACAGCATTTTTCCCGAGAATTGATTGGCTACAGTATGTACGGAGTTAGAAGATATCCGATACTCCGGTCTTAGGGAAGTCATGACCCCACTGACTGAAAAAACAAAAAGAAGCAAGGCGAGAATACCTAGAAAAGTTTTTATTATTGTTGATCCGTGAATGGCTGTTATGATTCCTGGGGAATTTCTTCTTTTCATCCTTCCACCCTCTCTATAGCTTGTCTATTAATACCTATGACTTTGCTAGAAAGGGTAGAACACCATTTTTGGGCACTGAAAGTGATTTAACGGGTGTAATAGCCGGCATTATCTTGATTTATTGAATGATGCAAGGCTGCATTTAAACCATTGGCTATCAAATTGGCCATATCCTCGATGAAAACATCGACTTCTTTTGGTGTAACCATCAAATTTTGACCAAGCGGTGACAGTACCTCATAAATCAATTTCCGTTTCTCTTCATCAGGGAGGACACCTATCATTCCCAAGAAGGTTTGGCGCTCCTTTTCACCTGGCATATCCTCTTCGGTCAGC
>NZ_JBFUIQ010000383.1:0-726 GCF_056401795.1 Peribacillus sp. P4_D6 | reverse complement strand
CGGAAGGTACGAGACTCCTGCGGGAAAAGCGAGTCCAGGGGAGACCCCACAGGCGCAATCGCGCCGAGGAGGCTCCCGGACCGCCCGCGGAAAGCAAGTGCCTTGAGTGGAAATCAACGTATAAATTACACAAAACACTAAAAAAACTGTAGATAAACTCGATATTCATCGAGATTGTCTACAGTTTGTGATGAAGCTTTTTGCTCCGCCTGAATTCTAGAATATTTTTTTCTCATTCAACTCGAGTGCCAATTCTTTAAAAAACTGTAGCGATTCTGGATTTCCCATGGAGTCTGCATTCACTACTTTATCAAACTCGAAACCTAATAATACTTTACGTATCGGGACTTCCATTTTCTTTCCGTTCAACGTTTTAGGAATTTGTTCAACGACATGGATTTGGTCAGGAATAAAGCGAGGGGATACATGCCCCCTGATTTGTTCCTTGATTTTTGCCGTCAATGCTGCATCCAGACTTTCTCCGGGCTTAAGGACTACGAACAACAGCAGTGAGGAACCGCGGCCAAGCACTTCCCTATCAATGACTAGGCTTTCCATTACCTCGTCTATCGCTTCGACGACCCGGTAGATATCGCTAGTTCCCATCCGTACACCAGAACGATTGATGGTCGAGTCGGAACGTCCATAAATGATACAGCTGCCCTTGTCATCGATCTTTATCCAATCACCATGTTTCCATATGCCAGGATACGTATCGAAATAAAT
>NZ_JBFUIQ010000382.1:0-736 GCF_056401795.1 Peribacillus sp. P4_D6 | reverse complement strand
GAATTCCAGTGTCATGCTTAACGACTCTGGAATTTCCCCCTTCATCCAAATGAATAGCACACCTATAAGAAACAGCGTACTTGTATGGCCTATCCCCCAATACACCCCCGTTAGAGTGGAACGGGATAATTTTTTCGTGTTTCCTGCCGTCGTTGCTACGGCAATAACATGATCCGGTTCTAACGAATGCTTTATCCCCAATAGGAATCCTAATGTAAGAATCGACACCAAACTCATTTCTCTTTGACCTCCCCGAGACACTTCCAAACTTCTTCATACACCCTTTTAAGAGGTATATTGTTCTGTAAGGCAATTTTACGGCAATCTTCATATTCAGGTGCCTGCTGCAAGGTCAATCCCTCATGAATACCCCTCTTCATCGTCACTTTTCCCCATTGTGTATGTACATGTAAAAATGATCGTTCGAGCCTGTGCACGGTAAGTGGATAGTAGCGTATCCCGAGAGTCGTCGTTTCAGCAAATAATATCTTCTTCATTTTCGAAATCACCTGCTGTGAACAGAGAAGCTGCAATAACACTCCCGGTCGATTTTTTTTMATATAGATTGGCGTATAAAATACATCATTTGCTCCTGATTCAAACAACAAATCCATAACATGCCCAAGCCATTCACCGGAAATATCATCTAGATTCACTTCCATTTTCACCATTTGTTCATCAAGATGCTCATGATCAGGCGGGCGGTTCATTGAGTCTCCCCTATGATAACTCTAAG
>NZ_JBFUIQ010000381.1:0-739 GCF_056401795.1 Peribacillus sp. P4_D6 | reverse complement strand
ACACTTATTATGACACTTATCCATCCGTCGCGTTGAGATGCGGATAAGATATTGGGGAGGAGCAGGACATGCACCATGAATCCTGTATTCATGATGATTAAAACATAGATGTGTAAAGCCTGAATGACCTTTTGATCCATAATATCCCCCCATCCATTACATGATTAAAAGTAATTTCCCCTTTTTAAAATTTATTTATGTAAAAACTTTCCCACAACACGGGAAATTGCCTTGGGCCGGTAAGCTTTCAACTCTCTAACAGCGTGGTCATTCAATGGCGGAGGGAAATAAAATAAGAGGCAGCTGCGAGCTGCCTCACAGACTGTAGACAAACTYGATGAAAATCGAGTTTGTCTACATTTTTTTTGGCTTGTACAAATTTGGACGTTGATTTCCACTTCAGGCACTCGCTTTCCGCGGGCGGTCCGGGAGCCTCCTCGGCGCTATTGCGCCTGTGGGGTCTCCCTTWRACTCGCTATTCCCGCAGGAGTCTCGYACCTTCCGTTCCAATCAACTATGTTTAAAATTTTAGATGGAAACTCCTTTTGCCTACAGTCTTTTTTGTTTTAAAATAGAACTATTAAAACTYGAGGTGATGAGGATGCTTTCGAAACATATTCTATTCAGCGAGATCAACTTGAAATGATTACTTTAGATCAACTGGTGCCGGCGAATCATTTGGTTCGTAAAATGGAAATTTCAAAGGAAATTTCAAAAGGGGTTCGGAATTTTTTAATTC
>NZ_JBFUIQ010000380.1:0-741 GCF_056401795.1 Peribacillus sp. P4_D6 | reverse complement strand
GGCCCATCTATAAGTGACAGCGTAAACCGTCTTTCCATCTTCTCTCATGCGAGAAAAGAACGTATCCGGTATTAGCTCCGGTTTCCCGAAGTTATCCCAGTCTTATAGGCAGGTTGCCCACGTGTTACTCACCCGTCCGCCGCTAATCTCAGGGAGCAAGCTCCCATCGATTCGCTCGACTTGCATGTATTAGGCACGCCGCCAGCGTTCGTCCTGAGCCAGGATCAAACTCTCCGAAGAAATGTTTGAMTTGCTCATTTGCTTTTTTGATAGTGTGTGCTCACTTAAAATTTAACGTTGGCGCTTTGTTTTGTTCAGTTTTCAAAGAGCAATATTTGCCATCGCTTCGTTTAGCGACTTTATTAGTATAACACCCTCCAAACACAAAGTCAACAACAAGTTATCATTCACTTGTTTGTCTTGTTTGTCTCAAGCGGTGTATTTAATATATTAGCACTTGCATATAGATAAGTCAATTTAATCTTTTAAAATTAACTTCTTTTTTTCACTGAACCACTTTCTTTCTATAGAAGCCGGTCCATGCCAAAGAATCATCAAAAAAAACAGGAGGGCAGCTGATTAAGCCACCCTCCCGTTATTTATTAATGATTATTTATTGATGGAGATTACATCCTCTTCTTCCCTATCTACATTTCCGGCCTTTTCAATCTTGACGCTTTCACCTTCGGAAAGGTTAGTAAAGACGATTGGCGTAATGATAGAGCTAGCATTGTTTTTAAC
>NZ_JBFUIQ010000379.1:0-744 GCF_056401795.1 Peribacillus sp. P4_D6 | reverse complement strand
ATCATTACGAGGGAAAAATTGACCAAAGTTGATAAATCAGAGGCTTACATAAAATCACTGGATATTCATCAGGTAAGAGTCAGGACGCATGAGGATACTGCCCGAATTGAAGTTGAACCCGATGATATGCCACGAGTGCTTCAATACCATGCGGCGATCACAAAACGGCTGAAGCAATTTGGTTATAAGTATGTATCAATGGATCTCACGGGCTATACAAGCGGAAGTATGAATATGGCGCTTAAAAAGGAAGAAATGTCATGATTGACGCTATTTTGGAGCAGGTTCAAAAGGGTTCATTGACAGTTGCGGAAGCGAAGGGAAAACTTGCATCCTATGAAAATTTAGGGTTTGTAAAAATCGATCATCATCGCAAAAGGAGACAAGGCTTTCCCGAAATTGTGTTTGGGGAAGGGAAAACAGCTGAACAAATTTTAACGATTGTCCAATCGCTGCGGACAAGGAATGATTCCGTGCTTGTGACTCGTATTTCTCGGGAAAAAGCGGTATTTGTACAAAAAGAATGTAGTGATTTTGAGTATAACGAGATTGCACGGACACTTGCTTGGGTTAGAGAAAAGCCGAAATCCGTTGATTCATATATTGCAATTGTATGCGCCGGGACATCAGATTTGTCTGTTGCTGAAGAAGCAGCCGTGACGGCCGAAACTCTAGGTATTCCTGTCAGGCGTATATACGATGTTGGCGTTGCCGGGCTTCATCGGCTCCTTGATAATATAGACG
>NZ_JBFUIQ010000377.1:0-752 GCF_056401795.1 Peribacillus sp. P4_D6 | reverse complement strand
GTCCATGCCCAAGGAGACAGGGCAATAGAGATGTATTTAAATTGCGTGGAAAAGGCTTTGAATGAATCGCCCAGAAAAGATCATAGACATAGAATTGAGCATGCTGGAATATCTTCACCAGATTTACAAAAAAGGATGAAAGAACTTGGGGTCATCCCAATCCCCAACCCCCCATTTCCTTATGAATTCGGTGATATATATATTGAACATTACGGCAATAGGGTCAACCATATGTACGCTGCCCGTGATTTTATTGATAATGGCATCCTGGCCGCAGCCGGTTCAGATGCTCCCGTTACTGATCACGACCCTATATTAGGCATACACGTTGCTGTTAATAGAACAAGCAGGTCTGGTATGAAAATAGGTGCGATTCAATCGATTAGCGTATTGGAAGCCATTAAACTATACACATGGAATGGCGCGTTTGCTAGTTTCGATGAAGATGTCAAAGGCAGCCTGGAGGCAGGAAAGCTGGCCGATCTAGTAGTATTGAATGATAGTATATTGAAAGTGGATTCCCAAAATATCAAGGATTTGAAAGTTGAAACGACGATTCTGAATKGGGAGATTCTTTATCATAGGGAAACAATGGTGGAAATATAATCTAGCGTGACTATTTTAAAACAACAGGACCYTCACTTACAATTTTTTGGCTTAAGCGAACGAAGAGGATTTAGCAGGTTATCTAAAAGGGGGATATTCACTATGAAAAAGCAAAAATTATTAATTAATGGTGAGAGGCTGAGTCG
>NZ_JBFUIQ010000376.1:0-755 GCF_056401795.1 Peribacillus sp. P4_D6 | reverse complement strand
TTCAGTTTGTAGACAAAAGGGGTTCGGAATTAAAAAATTCTGAACCCCTTTTGAAATTCCCTTTGAATTTCCGCCTAAAGTTAAGAGATTGGGGCTCTACGAGCCCACTATGTTAGGCCATTTTTGGACCTCGCCATGTCCAATTGGCCATCTTCTTTAAATTAATGGCAGCGAAAGTAAGCATCGCCTGCATCGACAATTTTTTAAGTCCCCTTAAAGTAGTCCAACGCATACCATGCTTTTCTTTTGCATCAGCGAATACACGCTCAATCGTTTCTTTACGTTTTGCATATATAGGTTTTACATCTTGATGATGACGCAGATGATCTGCTTCTTCCACATGTGTTTGCCAGATATGCCGTGTCACCACTTTTTGACAGTCTTTGCTTTCTGTACACCGAGATAAAAATGAGCATGTTGTACAAATTTGTTTTGGCGATTTGTACTCGCGATAGCCCTCTTTATTTGTTGTTGAGTACTTTAAAGTTTCGCCCGAAGGGCAAAGGTAACAATCAAAATGTTCATCGTATACATAGTCCTGTTTGCGGAAAAATCCTTCTTTGGTGCGAGGACGTGTATAAGGTAAAGCCGGTATGATTTCTTTGTTAAACAGGTAGCTTGTAATCGCTGGTGTTTTATAAGCTGCATCTGCGGCAACGGCTTCCGGTTTCCCAACTTTCTCAATCACTTTTTCAACTAGTGGTTCTAAGATCTGACTGTCATGTATATTTCCAGGTGTTACAATCGTTCCCAAT
>NZ_JBFUIQ010000375.1:0-768 GCF_056401795.1 Peribacillus sp. P4_D6 | reverse complement strand
GGAAGAACCATTTAGTGTACTGCTAGTACGTATACAAAAATTTTTGTAACAAATCTCCTGTCATATGTATTGTTAATCTTTTATTGAGGTGATTCTCCTATGGAAGCAATGATTGAACGGTGTGCTGGCCTAGATGTACACCAAGAAACAGTAGTAGCCTGTGTATTATTTGGTCCATTAGATAAAAAGCCAAAGACCTCTATTGAAACTTTTTCAACTACAACAATGGGACTCTTGGCTTTAAGTGATTGGCTCGCTACCCTTCAGGTATCCGATGTTGTGATGGAAAGTACCGGAGTCTACTGGAAACCAATATGGAATATACTCGAAGGATCTTTCACCTTGTTCTTGCCAATGCCAGACATGTCAAAAATGTTCCAGGGCGTAAAACTGATGTGAAAGATGCCGAATGGCTTGCCAAGCTTCTAAGATGCGGACTTATTGAAAACAATTTTGTCCCACCAGAGGATATTCGTGATTTACGAGATCTTACTCGTTATCGAAAAAAATTGATTCATCATCGCACATCAGAGCAGAATCGCATTCACAAAATCCTTCAAGATGCTAATATCAAGCTAACATCCGTTCTATCAGACATTTTTGGTGTATCGGGACGCCGTATCCTTGAAGCGATTCTAAATGGTGAAAAAATAGAGACCGATGGTCTTCGAAAAATGGTGGATTGGCGAACAAAAGCAAGTATTACTGACATTGCCAATGCAATTAATGGTCGTATTCGCCGTCATCATCGTGATATGTTGCGTTACC
>NZ_JBFUIQ010000374.1:0-782 GCF_056401795.1 Peribacillus sp. P4_D6 | reverse complement strand
ATCCAATACCCATACATGCCCGAAGAAGGTATGGTCGAAGAAGGCGAATTGAAAATCCATCAGGCCTCACATGCACGCTACTTCGAGGACTTTTTGAAGTTCGTCGAATATGGCGAATCGATGCCGGAAATCATGAAAAACCAGGTCATACACATGGTTCATGAACATGTATCCGCACAATTCGAAGAAAACAGTGACGAACTGCAGAAATTCGAACAAGACCTGGAAATCTGGGAAACCAGTGAAAAGCGGGAAATTCAGGAACGCCTTGAAACCCACCAAGTCGTCGAAGCCACAGCCCAGATTGTCGAGCATACACCTGAAGCCGAAATGCGAATGAAGCTTGGCAGCACATCCGTCAAAGGACTGTTAGCCGATTTTGGCGAAAGCATCCATTTAGGAAAGATTAATGGGAAGTATGTATTGATGATAGAATCCGATACAATCGAGTTCGATAAAGGCGTTTCGCCGATTGAGTTTCATAAGCCGGATGATTTGCAAATACTAATCGAAAAAATCATAAATAAAAGTTGATAAATAGTCCGAGTTTTGTGAGCAAAAATGTGAGCAGTATGTGATCAATTTTAGACCTTAAAATACTATTAATACTCTTAAATCTAACTACTAACTTTTGTTAGTAGTTTCTCCAGTTTGTTTATTTTTTCTAAGTCCTATTTTCAATTAAGAAGTTAAATATATTTTTTAGAAATGCATGCTTATCATGAGCCTAAGTAAATACTGCTACTTAGGCTCTTATCTTATAGAACTTGTTTTCATACACC
>NZ_JBFUIQ010000373.1:0-787 GCF_056401795.1 Peribacillus sp. P4_D6 | reverse complement strand
GACCTATGCTACTGAAAAAAGCTTTGTAGCTCAAGGGGAACATACGATTATCCTTACTAAAAATGGACCGATCATTGTCACGCTTTAATTCAAACAATCAAGTTGCTAAAATAATAAGCCGTTATTTAGACTTTGTGATTGTGAATAAATGTACTTAAACTCCCATGAAAATTAAAAAAGCTCAAAATCCAGAAAAAACCACAACAAAAACTGACCCAGTAAAAACTCTTTTTAAAAAAAGGTTGAGCCTTATGAGTAATCTGATTGAGTTTGGTCAATCGTTAAACAAAAACCTCCAATCATAGCATATTTAGTGGAGGCTAGCGCGACGACCAAAAAAGGATTARTCTCCCATGAGTACTACCCATAAAGGGCGCGACAGTCGGTGGTACACCGTGGTCGCCGGAGTCAGACTAACGGATGGGATCAAAGGCACCATAGTTCAACGACCTTTTTCGCCAGCCATTAAAACATTATCGACATAGGGACCAATTTTCATTCTCTGTGGTGAAGCGCTGAATTTTGGGCTAACGGGTGAGTTCGTATTATAAGGTTAGCCAGTTTTTAAACTGTACCCTATGTAAAGGACATTTTTAAAAAAGGTTATGCCACTTGGAGAAGGTGATTTCTGTATTGAACAGGAGTCATCTTCTTTAAGTTCCATTGATATCTGAAATTGTTATAGTACGTCATATAACTTCTTATTTCCTTTTTAAGTTCTTCTATAGTATTACAAGGTTTAATATAGGCTTCATCTTTGAAATGACCAAAGAAGGACTCTAGGGGA
>NZ_JBFUIQ010000372.1:0-796 GCF_056401795.1 Peribacillus sp. P4_D6 | reverse complement strand
ACGAATTGATGGATCAGCTTTTCGATTTACGTACAGATATGTCCAGGCTCCGTCGGACCATATTGCCGATGCGTGATTTATTGTACAGAATGATTTCATCGGAGCGTCTGAATTACTTGAAAGATCAGCATCTATATTTTAATGATGTGTACGATCATCTTCTTAAATTGACTGAAATGCTTGAATCGTATCGAGATTTTTCGTCCGATATCCGTGATAGCTATTTGTCTGTGAACTCTAATAATATGAATTCAACGATGATGACATTGACTGTCATCACTACCATTTTCATGCCGCTGACCTTCATAGTGGGCGTATATGGGATGAATTTTGAATATATGCCGGAATTAAATTGGCATTATGGCTATTTCCTCATTCTTGGAACGATGGKCGGTATTGCCTTGATGATGTTTTTATTCTTTGTAAAAAAAGGTTGGCTCAATCCAAAGAAAAGGTCGCGAAAGAGATAAGAATCATTTGAGAAACTGGTGAGTATGCATTATTTTGTTTGCGCTGCGGGGGTTTATATCGAAGAGATAGGCTTAAGAACGATATGGTGGCGGAATGACAGTGGTGAAAATGAGCTTGGAATAAGGGGGACTCAGATGGGTCCCTTTTTTGTTTGGGCTTTAATAAAGGCACTTTTCGTAAAGATTGTTGTTTTTAAAACGAAACTATTTAAGGTTGATTGGAGCGGAAGTGCGAGACTCCTGCGGGAACAGCGGGACAGGTGAGACCCCACAGGCGTTTACGCCGAGGAGGCTCACCGCACGCCCCGCGGAAAGCGAGCCTCTGG
>NZ_JBFUIQ010000371.1:0-809 GCF_056401795.1 Peribacillus sp. P4_D6 | reverse complement strand
GCGGCATACAGCCTTCATATGCATCAACAACAAGAAGAACGCCATCGACCATTTTCATGATCCGTTCCACTTCACCACCAAAGTCGGCATGACCAGGTGTATCCAAAATATTGATTCTTGTATCTTGGTATTGAACTGCTGTATTTTTCGCAAGAATCGTAATTCCGCGTTCTTTTTCAATCGCATTAGAATCCATCGCACGTTCTTCCACATGTTCATTTTCACGGAAAGTACCAGATTGCTTTAGCAACTGATCCACTAACGTCGTTTTACCATGGTCAACGTGAGCAATGATGGCTATATTACGAATATTTTCTCTTAATTTCAAAAAATTCACTCCTAAAAAAGTTTGTGTAAAACGTATCACTAGTATTAACTTACATATTATATCACAAACATACTAGAAACAAATACAGAAATTATGTACAATAGATATATTAGGGGTGATATTCATGAACATTAAATGGAATTTCTTAATATTAGCGGTATTGGCAACATCATGCATTGGCTCCATTGGCATCTTCATTGCTGAAAAAAGCTTGATTGGAATATTAGCTGCAATCGTTATTCTTTGCGGAATCATGGGGTTCGGTTTCACCCAGAAGAAGAAATTACGTGAAGCCGGGAAGTTATAATATAAAAAACTCGCTGGCAGACAGCGGGTTTCAGACTGTAGACAAACTCGATGAAAATCGAGTTTGTCTATTTTTTATGGCTTGTACAATTTGGACGTTGATTTCCACTCTAGGCACTCGCTTTCCGCGGGCGGTCGGGGAGCCTCCTCGGCTTTCGCCTGCGGGGTCTCCCCT
>NZ_JBFUIQ010000370.1:0-812 GCF_056401795.1 Peribacillus sp. P4_D6 | reverse complement strand
GAGCAATATATCAAAATCGTCCAGAAAAATGTGGAAGATACCCGTGCCAACATTGACTTATTAAAAGAACAGGATGAAGCCATCGCCCATACGTCTTCACATGGGTATCAGCGATGAAGATATTTGAAGCCGAGACATTGACGGCCGCCACCAAGTCGCGAGCTAAGCAATATGAAGAWCTAAAGAAGGAAGTCRCAGCCCTGAAAAAGGAATTTCAGGGCATTGTCGGCCTTGATAACGAGTTTCAGGGAGCAGGTGCTACCGCCATCAAAAGCTTCTATGAAGCGCAAATCGAGGTGGCGGACGCCTGGATGGAACTATTCACGACCCAAATCAGTTTTTTGGAAGGCATACCTGGCAGTCTGGAAGAGGCGAACCTCTCGGGAAATACGGTGGTCGAGGTTCCCTTTTTAGATGGCGAAGTGTCTAACGGCATCAACCAAGCGAAATCGCTTGTCGATGAACAAGCGAATGATCTCCAAAGAATCCTGAACAGCATTGACGATATTTTGCCTCTTGATCTGTTCGATCAAAAGGACTTTAATGAAAAAATCACGCTGGCCGGGCACAGGCTGGATGACACCGTGACAAAGGTCGATAATATCGACCGGCAATTGGTCGAGGAATATGATGTGTCCRTCGGGCAGGAAAACGTGGCAGTTGGGCTCTTCCGTGCCTTGCTTGATGCCACCAAGAAGGACGGCAATGTATCGCCGATGACGTTCGATCAATCGGCATTCAAGAGCAGTGACGTCTATCAAGTGAAGGATGAAGTCGCCGGTCAGATGAAAGACTATCAAACCTTCAAAAAG
>NZ_JBFUIQ010000369.1:0-820 GCF_056401795.1 Peribacillus sp. P4_D6 | reverse complement strand
ATTTTATTCTGTTCTTCCTGGATCGTGGTGATGATATCCGTCAATCGATTGCTGGAACTCTTGGAAAGGGATTCCTGCAACAATTCATCCGTTGTTGTCAAATCAATGTCCCTTATCTCCTCCAAGACACCTTCTTCTATCATTAGCTGTCTTTTTAAAGTGATGTTCCCGCTGAATGTCTCCCCTTCCGCTTCATATTCTATTTCACCAATCCGTCCCTCATAATACAGATTTGCAATCGGTGAACGCCAATCGACGATGATCTGTTCCTGGCTTTCCCTCTGATAAAGAGATGCTTTTCCGAAATAAAGGACTTCGCCTCTCTCCCCATCATTCCTTTCAAAATCCACTCTTGCAAAGTAAGGTTTTTTACTTGCTTTGCGTAAACTTTCAAGTTCGGTTTTGGACATCTCAAAAAAGTTGGCCGTCGTCAGCAGCTGTGAATATAACGCTGATTCAGACCAATCGGCATCGCCAAAGGCTTCTTGCATATTCCGCTGAAATTGATCTTTGCTTGTTTCAGATGTTTTGATGACTACATCGATATAACGTTTTGTAAAATCCAGCCGCTGTCGTTCCTGTTCAAAATCAGGGTGATTACCCAATGAAATCACTCCCCTTCCTTGTATATTGATCAAACTTATTAAAATGCCGACGCTAAGACGAAATGGACATTTATACTATCAGAAAAGCCAATGGTTGACAAATCTGGAGACATAGAATTATATAGTTGTAATGTACCTTCCCTGATATTTCATATAATTCGAAGAATACACGATATATTCCAGATTGGATTTAGCTTTGGTATGTTGACTTATGC
>NZ_JBFUIQ010000368.1:0-849 GCF_056401795.1 Peribacillus sp. P4_D6 | reverse complement strand
AAAAGAAAAGCATGGTATGCGTTGGACTACTTTAAGGGGACTTAAAAAATTGTCGATGCAGGCGATGCTTACTTTCGCTGCMATTAATTTAAAGAAGATGGCCAATTGGACATGGCGAGGACAAAAAATGGCATAAGATAGTGGGCTCGTAGAGCCCACTATCTCTTAACTTTAGGCGAAATTCAAAGGGGATTTCAAAAGGGGTTCAGAATTTTTTAATTCCGAACTTCTTTTGTCTACAAACTGGAAAGCCCCTTAAAGGGCTTTTCTTTTTTACATAAATCCCTAAAAAGACCTCGATAGAATAAATGATGACCATTTGAGCCACTTGCGTCCTTTGTGTATTAAACCAAACACCTCGCTAGAATACATAATTTACTTATACTCCCTAATTTGGATTCAACTCCTTATATTTTCTGTTAAAGGCTGCAAACTAAACAACAAAGCAAGCGTTTCAGGCGACTTTCGGCTGGTTATGATTTACGATTAAGTTACGAAAGCCAAGAAAGGAGGTAACAAATTGAAATTGAGCATATTGGATCAATCCCCGATTGCATCCGGGCAATCAGCACAAGAAGCTTTGCAGGCTTCACTTCAACTAGCGCAAGAAGGAGATAGGCTGGGTTATAGCAGAATCTGGTTTACTGAACATCATGATTTGCCTGGCTTGGCCTGTTCCGTTCCAGAGGTTTTGATAAGCTATATTGGTTCACAAACAAAAAATATCCGGATTGGATCAGGGGCAGTACTGCTTCCACATTATAAGCCATACCGAATAGCAGAGGCATATAATATGCTAGCCACGCTTTTTCCAGGCCGGATTGATATCGGAATGGGACGTGCTCCTGG
>NZ_JBFUIQ010000367.1:0-853 GCF_056401795.1 Peribacillus sp. P4_D6 | reverse complement strand
GGCCTACATCCCGCGCCATATGGATGCTCGAAACATTATTCGTAAGCTTGAACGCGATGAAATCATCGAAGAATTGGTTAAATCGTATCTTAAGAACCATCGAGAGGACTACTAATGCGCACAATGGGACTTGATTTAGGTTCAAAAACCATCGGCGTCGCCTTGAGCGACGCGATGGGCTGGACTGCACAAGGATTGGAAACGATCAAAATTAACGAAGCTGGAAATGACTTCGGCTTTAAACGCCTCAATGAAATTATAAAAGAGCATGATGTTTCTAAAATTGTCCTCGGTTTACCTAAGAACATGAATGGGACTGTTGGACCGCGAGGCGAAATCAGCCAAGATTTCGCTAAACGATTAGAAAACAAATTCAAGCTGCCGGTGTTTCTCTGGGATGAACGGTTGACAACTATGGCGGCTGAACGTGTCCTTCTTGAGGCGGACGTGAGCCGAAGCAAACGCAAGAAAGTCATTGATAAAATGGCAGCTGTCATGATTCTGCAAGGATTCTTGGACAGACAAACAAATTCAATATGAGGTGAATACAAATGGAACACGGCGAAAACAACATTACAGTAGTAGATGAAAACGGAAACGAGCAGCTATGCGAAATCCTTTTCACATTCGACTCAGATAAATTCAACAAATCTTATGTACTTTACTATCCGATGTCTGCAGAAGATGAAGAGGAAGAAATTGAAATCCACGCTTCATCATTCGTACCGAGCGAAGATAATAAAGATGGTGAACTTACACCGATCGAAACAGAAGAAGAGTGGGATCTTGTCGAAGAAATGTTAAATACATTCCTTGACCAAGAAGAAGCTGAAGAAGAATAAAAGAAAAAAAC
>NZ_JBFUIQ010000366.1:0-856 GCF_056401795.1 Peribacillus sp. P4_D6 | reverse complement strand
AACCAAGTTTAAGACGAGGTGATCCTTGAGTTTTTTTACATTAGTCCTTAAAGGATGGAAGAAATTTGCGACACTCCTGCCGAGTAACTGGCTAGCCGAGACACCACAGGCGTTTGCTTTGAGGTAACTGGGCAGAAAATCGGCGGAAAAGGGAGCGGATTTCTGGAATCGACTGGAATCAAATTTAAGAAAAAACCGTAGTCTASGCTCATCCCGAACCAAGTTTAAGACGAGGTGATCCTTGAGTTTTTTTACATTAGTCCTTAAAGGATGGAAGAAAAATGCGACACTCCTGCCGAGTAACTGGCTAGTCGAGACCCCGGAGACGTTTACGTCGAGGAGGCTTGGCAGACAGTCGGCGGAAAGAGAGCGGATTTCTGGAATCGACTGGAATCAAATTTAAGAAAAAAACGTAGGCTAGGCTCATCCCGAACCAAGTTTAAGACGAGGTGATCCTTGAGTTTTTTTTACATTAGTCCTTAAAGGATGGAAGAAAAATGCGACACTCCTGCCGAATAACTGGCTAGCCGAGACACCACAGGCGTTTGCTTTGAGGAGGCATGGCGACAGTCGGCGGAAAGAGAGCGGATTTCTGGAATCGACTGGAACGTTTTTGAAAGAAAAAAGCTCAGGCAAACTCTCTTCTTATTAGTATACTTTCTGAAAAGGTCTTCAGTGATGAAGGTTGGCGGCTAGTTAACATTATCATAAGCAAAAAAGCGTGTATGATCATTTATCGAAACACGCTTTTTTGCTTTTTATCGTTTACTGCCACCATCATTTAGTTTAGGACTCGGACTGCCTTCACAAAGCTTGATCCCCAGTAGGAATTGTTAATATTAGCGTAGGATACACC
>NZ_JBFUIQ010000365.1:0-861 GCF_056401795.1 Peribacillus sp. P4_D6 | reverse complement strand
GATAGAGTAAAGTAAGAAATAAGGGTAACAAGTAAAACAACTGCGCTTAAGCAATAATATGTGTTTTGGAAACCCATGAATGAATACATACTACCCGCTACGGAAGAAAAAATAGTAATGGCACTCTGTTTTGCAAAATTAAATGCCAGTAAATAAATGGTTGCACTTAGCCTAGTATCAAATACTCCTGTAATGTATTTAAAAATGGAAACTAAGAGTAAGGGCATTTCAAAAGCTGCAATCAACCTGAATATTGATAAGAGAACAGGGCCCGTAGCTATTGCACTTCCAAAAATACGAACGAAAGTTAATACACCGAAAAGAATCAGCCCATTTTTAGCACCCATTTTATTTACGATCACAGGGGCAAAAATCATTAATATGGCTTCAAGTCCAACTTGAATGGAGACTAGCTTACTAAATATATCCGTTCCATATTCTTTAGAAGAAAAGAATTGTACATAATAGTTAGGAAACTGTTGATCGAACACATCATATATGGCGGCGGTGCCGATTATTAAGAATGAAAGGTACCAGAAGTTCTTTATTTTAAATATCGAAAGAACAGCTTTTTTACTAATTTCATTTCCTTTACCCTTCGAGCCTCCTGACTTGATATGGTCTTGACCTTCTATTTTAGCCATAAATAATAAGACAGCTAAAAAAACTGCAGCACCTGATGCAAACCAAAAAATTGAATTAGGGTTTTTTACAAACATTACTCCCCCAATCAATGAGGCCGTAGCCCCTGCTATAGATCCGAATAACCTTACCCTGCCATATTCAAAACCATTATTACGACTCACTCTTTCTAGATAGGATTCAACAACCCCCACCCCGCCGTTGAATACTGCACTAAGG
>NZ_JBFUIQ010000364.1:0-892 GCF_056401795.1 Peribacillus sp. P4_D6 | reverse complement strand
ATTATAATAGTGAACACCGTACATGGCGCCTTCGTCCACCATTTTATTGTCATCATGATCATATGGATCAGGGTGACCCGCCTTTTCAATTACAGGATCCAGCTCTGAAGCCGTCCTATTCCAAAAGCCTACCGTTTTTGCTTTTGCATTGGACCACATGTCCTTCACTTTTCCTCTGTTCGTTTTATTCGATAAAAATGAGACTCCGGCAACTCCGACTCCTAGTAATACCGCGTTTCTTCCTAATGCCATCATTACCTTCCCCCTTATTTATTTGGCTTACTGTATATATACCCGCCGCCAGTTCATGTAAACCTTTATTTATATGGAGGAATTTGATAAAAGAAATTAGGTTTCATTATTTCATTGTTATATGGCTGATGGAAAACATGGGTCGTGGCTGGTGACACCGGTGGAATTAACCAGGTCCAATCCCCCGTTACTTTCCTGTCATATGAGGCTTCTTTTTCTTCGAATTTCTTGAATTGCTTAGCTGCTGTATGGTGATCAACAATGCTGACTCCGTGTTTTTTATACGAATGAAGGACTGCTTCATTCAGTTCGATAAGGGCTCGATCTTTCCATAAACTCGAATCACGTTTAATATCCAGGCCCATCCTCTCCCCGATTGCCGGCAGCATATTGTAGCGTTCTTCATCAGCAAGATTCCTAGCACCGATTTCCGTTCCCATGTACCACCCATTAAATGGTGCAGCTGAATAAGTAATACCGCCAATTTCCAGCCTCATACCAGATATGATTGGAACTGCGTACCATTTTAGTTTAAGATCTTCGAACCATGTCAGTTCAGGGTGGGTGATTTGAACCTCTTTAACGAGGCTTTCAGGTATATCATGAAAACTAGCGGTTTTTCCGTTCACTTGGACTACAA
>NZ_JBFUIQ010000363.1:0-906 GCF_056401795.1 Peribacillus sp. P4_D6 | reverse complement strand
ACACTGGCCATGTATTTTTGAATTTCCTGGACTTGAAAGGCCGCAGAATCCGCAATCTGTTTGTAATGATGCTGTCCTTCATCGGTTATTCGTAAATACCGTTTAGTTCGTTTTTCACTTTCCCACCTGCCGACAAGTAGGCCGTTCTCTTCCATTTCATGAGATAAATCGTATAAATAGCCATTTGAAGCGATCCAGCCGAACTGATTTTTAAGCAAATCGCCAATTTCCCCCATATAAATGGGTTTCTTAGTGAAAGCGGCTTTTAAAGTTACATAACGGACAAGGTCCTTCACCGATATTATTTTCGAGAAATAAGACCTGTATTCTTCTGGAAGCTCATTTACAACCGGTGGGTTTTCACCAGATCCCCTTAAATCGAACATGAAGCGATCAATGACCTTTTTCACTTCGGAAAACCTTTCCAGGAAATTTTCTTGATACCATATGTAAAGCTCTTTGCCTTTTTCCGTTATTTGATAATAATTTCTTCCCTTATTCGTATATAATGATAAATGATTGGATTCGACTAGCGTATTCGATATTTTACATAAATAGTCATAGCTATGCACTTTTCCAGTGAACGTATTTTTCAGGTCCTGATGAATCGCCCTTGGATAATTCGCTTTTATCCTCAAAGAGTGAAGTAAGAAAATCGTTAAAAATTCGCGCTGGCTCAACCCCACGGTTTCTACCGTCRCAGACAGTTTCTCCCCTTTCTTCACAGTCATTCCCCCCTTAATACTGTATATAATTAAATATTTCTTCCTTCCCCTTATTATCCTGTGCTGCCACATAATAGTAAAGTTTTTAATGCCAAACTGCCTAGTACTAATTTTTTGGATTCGATCTATTGTGGGATAGGATAATTCTGAATATTCTGTCGAGGTTTATTGTGAAATAGTT
>NZ_JBFUIQ010000362.1:0-915 GCF_056401795.1 Peribacillus sp. P4_D6 | reverse complement strand
GAACGCTTCCATTATAGGTAATCCAAAAGAGGTAAAAGAGCAGTTGCAGGGATTTTTAAATGAAACACAGGCGGATGAAATGATTATAAACTCTGCCATTTATGATCAGGATGCACGCCTTCGTTCTTATGAAATCATTGCAGAGGTTACTGGAATGAAATAATTGTTAAAGAATGAGCTTGCAGATCCCGTGTCTGCAAGCTTTTTTATAAAAATACATACCGATTGGCTTCATAAACAAAGTTAGGAGAGAGTAATGAAACGAGAAGATCCTTTATCCTTAATATTTCACTTCACAGATAAACAAGGTGACAGCAGGCCACTATATTTTGCGAATCCGAAAAAAGTGATCACCGCCCATTCAATTGAGGATGTCCTTCCCCAATTCCAAAAAGTCCAGGAAGCGATCGAACAGGGGAATTATGCAGCGGGATATGTTTCCTATGAAGCGGCACCTGCTTTTGAACAATCCTTTAAAGTAAAAGATGGAGCCAAAATGCCATTATTATGGTTCGGGATTTTTGATAAACCGGAAGCGGAAATACCTGAAAAAGTGACCGGGGCTTTTCATTTAGCTGAATGGCAATCAGAAACGGATTCAAATGCCTATCATTCTGGATTTCAAAGAATAAAATCGGAAATCAAGAAGGGCAACACATACCAAGTCAATTATACGATGCGTTTGCAATCTCAGTTCGAAGGAGATGACTTCGCTTTTTTTGAACGTTTGAAGAGAGCCCAACGCTCGAACTATAGTGCATATTTGAACGTGGGTTCACATCGAATCCTATCGGCTTCACCCGAGTTGTTTTTTCGTTGGGAAGATGGTCAGCTGATTACTCGGCCCATGAAGGGAACGGTAAAGCGGGGAACGACACTGAAAGGGGATCAGCTCAATGCTGAATGGTTGGCAGC
>NZ_JBFUIQ010000361.1:0-930 GCF_056401795.1 Peribacillus sp. P4_D6 | reverse complement strand
ACACCAGCTTGAATGGCATTTGGGTGGATGATGACACTTCTTCCCAATTCAAAATCCGCTGAAGCATGAATGACCCTGCGGACGATCTTCCATTCATCTTCAGAAAAATCATGATTGCCCATTTCTTCAGCAATGATTGAAAAGCTATAATCATATATTTTGTCAGGGTCTACCGTGAGTGGTTTAAAATCTGTTTTAAAATCCATCTTGCATTCCTCCTATTTTTCAATTAGCTGTTTATTCAACTCGGCAATGACATGATCAAAACTGGAATGAACATTTTGATAGTCGACTTCCGGTCGTGATATCATGATCGTCTCTATTCCACATTCCAACGCGGCTTCCAATTTCTCATCAACCGCACCGACCTTGCCGCTTTCTTTCGTTATCATCAATGTGACCCCATATTGTTCATATAGAGCTTTATTTAATTCTTTGGAAAATGGCCCTTGAATCGCAACGATATTTTTTTGTTCAATGCCCAGCTTTGCACATTTTTCCATATTGTCCATGCGTGGCAGCATTCTCGCTATGACTCTGGTATTCTCGAGCCCCACCAATTCTTTTGCAAACACGGCTAGGGTTTTACTTCCGGTCGTAAGCATGATGACTCCCCGTTTTTCTGCGGCAAGCTTGGCAGCTTCCTCATAATCTCGGACAACTATCAATTTATCATTCTGAAACCGTTGACTTTCACGCTCATAACGAATATAAGGAACATTTGCTGCCTTTGCTCCGTTAAGGGCGTTTTTGGATGCTTCTTCGGCAAATGGGTGACTTGCATCGACTACAGCCTGAAAACCTTTTGCAGAGATTAAAGATGTCATATCTTCTGCAGATAATCGGCCAATCCGGGTGGATATCCCTGCATCCTGCAAACTCTTAGCAGCCGATTCGGTTACAACAGTTGCCAAAACCTTGTACCCCACC
>NZ_JBFUIQ010000360.1:0-939 GCF_056401795.1 Peribacillus sp. P4_D6 | reverse complement strand
GTGCTAGAACCAAGAAGATGGCAATGATGAGCAATGAGATATTCATTCAGATTCACTCCCTTTATTATCAGGATCGAACTTATAGACGATCATTAAGATAATCGATGCCATCACCATCCAAAATGCAACCCAAAATAACAAAAAAGGCATTCCCAATATGTACGGTTCTATTTTATTTGCATAGGGCAATAAACCTAAAAACCCTATAAATGGAACAAAAAGCAATAGCTTAATAGCATTCAAATTATACCCTCCCCTAATTAGTTTCCTTACACGGGTGCATAACCATCAGTCAAGCCGACTTTCATGCTGAACTGATGGTTTGATGGCACCCTTCGGTCACTGGCTGTATACAACCAACCATATTTCCGCTTAAGATGACTGGATGGCAAGGACCGTTTCCAATATTACATTGACGCCTTTCTCACAATCTTCCCATGTAGTAAGTTCCTCTTCACAATGGCTTTTCCCGTTGATGCTTGGGACGAAAACCATGGCAGTAGGTATATAACTGGCTATAAACTGTGCATCATGTCCTGCACCGCTTACCATTCTTTTATATGGTAGTCCTAATGATTTGCTCGATTGCTCGAGCAAATTGCAAATGGATTTGTCGAACCACACGGTATCCCTGTCCCACAATTTTTTCGCTTGGATGTCGCAGCCGCCTTCTGAACCTCTAGTTGTAAGGCCTTTTATGACTTCCTCCACCTTTTCGATGACTTTGGAATCCTTATGTCTCGCTTCAAGCGAAAAAACCACTTTATTAGGGATGACCGTATGGATATTCGGAAACACATTTACCCTTCCCATCGTAAAAACCAAGTCGTCATCAAGCATGCCTAGCTTCTGACGGGCCTCCATGATCAAGCTATTCGCGGTGAAGAAAGCATCTTTTCTCATATTCATCGGGGTGGTTCCTGCATGATCGGATTCTCC
>NZ_JBFUIQ010000359.1:0-944 GCF_056401795.1 Peribacillus sp. P4_D6 | reverse complement strand
CAGTAACAGGGTCTTGTTTATGTACCAGGATCTCTGCCAGGAATGCCCCGATGAATGGACCTATCAGAATTCCGACGAATGGAATCACGAATGGCCCGACCAGGAGCCCAATCGTACTGCCCCATATTCCCGCTTTCGTGCCGCCATACTTTTTGACCCCGACCATGTTGGCAATATAATCGGCTGCGAATAAAAGGATGACGAATAAAATTTGGACCGTCCAGAAAAACCATCCAAAAGGTTCAAAAGAATAAAAAAGTCCATATAACAATATTCCGCCAAAAATGAACAAAACACTTGGGATGATTGGAAAAATCAGACCGACAAACCCCATTATGAACATGAGGGTGATTATTATCCAAAATAGTGTGTCCATATCTCAAAAGCCCCTTTCTCATTTCATTTATAATTTGATTTATCTCTCCATAATTACCTTATTACTGTTGTTTGAAACCAATGAAGCTGAATACAGGTTGTTTTATTTTTCCCATATAGTTAAAATTGGTTAGGAATCTTATATAGATAGGTGCTGAAAACATTGAACATATTCAAACAACTATGGGTTAGCATATTTTCCCCTAAAGATATCGCTTCCTTTCAAAACCAAGGTATCGGGAAAACGATTTTATACGTTTTCTTTATAAGTCTCATCGCCTTTCTCCCTTCAGCTTTTTATTTCGGTACAATGATAGTTGACGGGATAGATGCCATGCACGAAACAGTATCCGAAGACTTACCGGCATTTGAAATCAAAAATGGCACGTTGACGACTGAAGAAGATGAGCCATTTAGCCTGAATAAAAACGGATATCAAATTTTTGTGGATGGCACGGGAGCCTTGACCCCGGAAAAGGTAGCTGCAGAAGCTGATGAGGCTGTCGCACTTTTGAAGTCTGACCTGGTTTTCGTATCCGGAGGCAATGTGCAATCCTCTCCTTATTCAG
>NZ_JBFUIQ010000358.1:0-946 GCF_056401795.1 Peribacillus sp. P4_D6 | reverse complement strand
TTTTTATATTATCCAGCCATCGAATTTCGGTTTCCTGAAATCCTTCGATATACTGATTTTCGTCGTACTTGGCGGTCTTGGAAGTCTTTCAGGTTCGGTTTTGGCCGCCATTTTACTGACAATCGTGACGACATTCCTTCAGGATTATCCGGAAACGAGGATGATCATCTACAGTCTTGTCCTGATCCTGATGATGATTTTCCGCCCGCAGGGGTTAATGGGAACAAAAGAAATCACATCATTGTTCACACATAAAAAAACGAAAGGGGGCCCAAAGGATGGAAGCCACAATACCGTTGCTTAAGGTAGATTCGGTGGGTATACGCTTTGGCGGATTGAAAGCGGTGTCCGATGTGAACGTAGARTTATTTCCAGGGGAACTTGTAGGCCTGATCGGGCCGAATGGAGCTGGGAAAACGACCTTCTTCAATTTACTGACGGGTGTGTATGTCCCTACAGAAGGAACGATCGCCTTGAACGGGGAAAATCTAAATAAGCAGCAGCCTTATAAAATTACCCGAAAAGGGATCTCGAGGACCTTTCAAAACATTCGTCTCTTCAGTGAGTTATCCGTGATCGATAATGTGAAGGTTGCTTACCACTCGCTTGCCAAGCATGGAATTCCAAACTCCATATTCCGGTTGCCCGGACATTTTTCAGGGGAAAAGGAAATGGATGAAAAGGCGCTCGAATTTTTGCGTATTTTCAATCTTGACCATTTTAAGGATGAAAAAGCGAAGAATCTTCCATACGGACAGCAAAGGCGGCTGGAAATCGCCCGTGCCCTTGCCGCCAATCCGAAACTTCTTTTACTGGATGAACCGGCAGCCGGGATGAACCCTCAGGAAACGCACGAACTCATGAACCTGATTGCCCTCATCCGTGAGAAATTCGATTTGACCGTATTATTGATAGAACATGATATGCCGCTCGTCATGGGTGTTTG
>NZ_JBFUIQ010000357.1:0-967 GCF_056401795.1 Peribacillus sp. P4_D6 | reverse complement strand
GTGCTTGTAGTGCTTTCAGACCTGCTTCAGTCGTTCCGCCTGGTGAAGTTACTTCCTTTCTTAGTACGGCAGGCGTTTTAGGTGATTTCTGTAACATGTCGGCTGCGCCCATCAATGTCTGGAGAATCAATTGCTTAGCTGTTTCGGAATCGAGCCCTATTTTTTCCGCTGATTTTTCCAATGCCTCGACCAAGTAATAAATATAAGCAGGACCGCTGCCTGATAAGCCTGTTACCGCATCTAGCTGGGATTCTTCGACCACTGCCACCGTACCCACCGTTTCAAAAAGGGTAATCGCTGTTTGTAATTGCGAGTCTTCCGTATGACAGTTAGCCGCAAGGGCCGTTGCTGATTTTCCTACAGCTGCCGATGTATTAGGCATGGCACGGACGATCGAAAACCGCTTGTTGGCGATTCCTTCCAAGCTTGTTGTATGAACCCCGGCAACAACGGAAATGAACAGCATTTCTTCACGAATGTATTCTTTTATTGATTGCATCGTTTCTAAAATATCTTTCGGTTTCACCGCCAGTACGACAAGGTCCGCATCCTGTACTAATAACTGCAGTGATCGTGTTGCAGTTACACCATATTGGTCCTTTAAATAAACGAACCGATCATCATTTGATTTATTTGTTACAAAAATATTTTCTGGTTCAATTACCTGTTGGGTCACCAGCCCCGAAATGATTGCTTCTGCCATCGATCCAGCTCCGATAAACGCGATTTTTTTCATATTTCCCGCTCCTTTTTCTTTTGAATTTTCGGCCATTTTATGAAGGCTGTTTTCACATACTTTGTTGCTATTTACCAGGTAGTGAGTTGTGGTTGATTTCCCTTCAAGATGCTCGCTTTCCGCGGGGCGGGCGGTGAGCCTCCTCGGCGTAAACGCCTGTGGGGTCTCACCTGTCCCGCTGCTCCCGCAGGAGTCTCGCACTTCCGCTCCAATCAACCTTAAATAGTTTCG
>NZ_JBFUIQ010000356.1:0-981 GCF_056401795.1 Peribacillus sp. P4_D6 | reverse complement strand
ATTGCAGGTGAAAAAAGATAAAGTGAAGGTGATGACACCGGGTAATGGGGCAAAATGGATGGAAAAGCAAGACGTGTCAGTCTATCAAAATGAAAATCAAATACCGGCTCCAACCGGTAAGGACATCGTTGAATCAGGAAAAGGTTTTTTGGGGCTACCTTATCTATGGGCTGGAATGTCCGGTTTTGGATTTGACTGTTCTGGATTTACGTATACGATGTATCATGCTAATGGAATAACGATCCCACGGGACTCTTCCATTCAGGCCCAGCATGGCAAAAAGGTTGAACAAGAAAATCTTCAGCCAGGTGACTTACTATTTTTTGCCCATGATAAAGGGAAAGGAAAGGTCCATCATGTCGGAATGTATATTGGTGACGGCAAAATGATCCATTCGCCTAACAGCTCAACACATGTAAGGATTGATGAAATAAAAACATCGGGATACGGAGAGGAATATGCCGGAGCAAGAAGATATATCGATTGATGCTTAACAAGCTTAAGAGCCCAGTGCTCTTAAGCTTTTTTCATATGTAAATAGATCTTTACTCAGTCTATCGAATGACAAAACGATGCTCCGATGAAATTAAAAAAGAATAGTTTTATAACCTGGATGTTCCGGATGCCTATAGAGTGTTTAGTTAATATTAAATGAGACTAAATTATCCATATTTCGCTTTTAAAACCTTAATTCACTATTTCCTCAGTACCGATGAGGAAAAATATGGTATAATTATTTACGGATATTTCTCAATATTATAAAAGTAAGGGGTTGCCAATGATGATCACTTTTCCAAAACCTGATGTTGAGCAATTTTTACGAACGTTTTCCATTGCTGATTTTGCTGTAAGTCCAGATGAAAAACATCTGGTTTTCAGTACCAATTTGAGCGGCAAATATAATTTATGGGGAATGGATTTGCCAAACTCCTTTCCTTATCCGCTTACATCCATCGATCAAAGCTGCCAAGGGCTTATATA
>NZ_JBFUIQ010000355.1:0-998 GCF_056401795.1 Peribacillus sp. P4_D6 | reverse complement strand
GTACCGGCAGACAGCCATGGACGATATACAGGATGCTGACAACGGAGGATTCAGTCACTTCGTACGAAAACCTTGGATTCTTATTCACGATGTTCATTATTGTATATATCATTTTATGAGTTTCTGTCGTGTTTACACTTTTGTATTATTTCAATCGTCATTCCGTAATGGATGATATATATAAAGCCGAAAATAAAGGTGTAAGACTTTTCGATTCGAATTCATAAAAGGGGGGAAGGCGAATGAGTGATGCTCTTCTTGCAATAACACTGGTCTGGGGCTTTATTTTTCTTTATGCCATCATGGCCTCTATGGATTTTGGCGCGGGCTTCTGGGCAATGACTTACATTAAAAAGGAAGAGACGAATGCTACCAAGATAGCGAATAGCTATTTATCACCAACTTGGGAAGTGACGAATACTTTTGTGGTTGGTCTTGTCATTGCGATTTACAGTTTATTCCCAGGTGCGGTATTCCCGATTGGGGTAGCCTTGATCGTTCCCGCGAGCCTGATATTGGTTCTGCTATGTATTAGGAGTGCTTTCTTGGTTTTCTCGCATAGCGTTGACAAATATGAAAAAGCGTTAACGTATATCTCAGGATTGACGGGATTGATCATACCGGGGCTATTAATCAGCGTATTGCCAATCACTCATCTTGGGTTTGTCGAAGGCGTGAGAGGAAATGAAGAATTGAATTTATCTAAACTTTTCACTAGTCCGAATGAGTATGCATTTGTGGGATTCGGCATTATGAGCACGCTTTTTTTATCTTCTTTGCTCCTGTCCGATTACTCAAAACAGGCCGATGAAATGAAAGCATACAAAATATATCGCAGGGATGCGATGATAACGGGACCGCTTATGTTGGTCATGGCTCTGTTGGTCATGCTCACGTTAAGAAACGAAGCGAATTGGATTTACCAAGGAATGATGAAAAACTCTGCATTGTTATTCATCTCGCTCATTTTTTTCATCATTAGCGGGATAGCACTGTAC
>NZ_JBFUIQ010000354.1:0-1008 GCF_056401795.1 Peribacillus sp. P4_D6 | reverse complement strand
CCCTTCTCTCTTCCGGTTTCAAAGCTGGAGCCACAAAGCGCCATAACTGATAGGCTGCAAGCGGAATCGTTGCAGCAATTGCGCAAACCCCAGCGATAATCATATATACCCATAGGACCTCACTCGGCCCGAGCACGGCAAGCTTTCCTTCCAAATCTTTAATAAGTAAATTATAAATATACTGTACGAATATGAAGCTCATTATGAAAAAAGCCACAAAGCCTATCAGTGTTTTAATGATTCTGCTTCGGAGTTCCTCCATATGCTCAATAACGTGTAAATCCTTACTCTCCACTTTCACTCCCCCTTTTTAGACATATTATTTGCCATTTTGCAAATAGCGCTTCCCCTCTAACCCTTCTCATGAAAAGAAGCAGGCGAGTCTTTCCGCCCGCTCTATCTCATTTACTTCATCCCTCTTTTTTAACAGCTCTTAATGCAGCTTTATTCTCATTTTCTTCTTCTTTTTCTGTATCATTCACCAATCCTTTGGTTGCACTTTTGAATTCGGATAATGTCCGGCCAAATGCACGGCCTATTTCCGGCAGTTTGGACGGTCCAAAAATAATCAGTGCAATCACAAGGACAATCACCAAACCGGGTATTCCTATATTTGAAAGCATTCCTACTCACTCCTCTGTTCTTCTCATTTTTTTTCGCTACATTCCTGTCAAGCATCATAAGGATTCCCTATCAATTAGTCACTTTCCCCTGACTTTTCATTCTTTGTTTTTCATGTGCGTGATTATKGGCACGTGTCCGATCCTCCTCGACTTCGTTCGTTTTTTGTGCACCTTCCATAACCGCTGCTGATGCAACCTTTCGCAGCCCTGTTTGATCCTTATCAAAAACAAAGGATGCTCTTGTCGATATATCCGCACCTGGTTCTGTCACGAATGGGACTACACGGTAATCCGCCTTCCATTTTTCTGGTGTTACTTTGCACCGGACATATCCCCTGTAATCATTAAAGAACTTTATATGCGGATTCTGACTTAGTATTTTATC
>NZ_JBFUIQ010000353.1:0-1014 GCF_056401795.1 Peribacillus sp. P4_D6 | reverse complement strand
ACTCCTGCGGGAAAAGCGAGTCCAAGGGAGACCCCGCAGGCGCAAAGGCGCCGAGGAGGCTTCCGGACCGCCCGCGGAAAGCGAGTTGCCTGAAGTGGAAATCAACGTCCAAATTTGTACAAGCAAAAAAACTGAAGACATGATGACTTTCATGTCCGTTTTCCGGTTCATTACAGTAAAAGTTTTTTAGGTAATCATTCCTTTCTAAGCGAACTCCTTATCTTTTGTTTTCTCGGAAAACCATGATAATTTCCCGGATAAATTCACCACTTCTCCTATTACGATCATGGCGGGATTGGCAACCTGCTCTCTTGTAACGATTGCCACTATTGAATCGATTGTTCCTGTAATAGTYCGTTGAAAACCCGTCGTTCCTTGTTCGATGACTGCAATGGCAGTTTCAGGCTTCATTCCGCAGGAGCGTAATTGTTTACAGATATATGGAAGGTTTTTCATACCCATATAAATAACAATGGTGTCAACACCATGTGTCAAATGATGCCAGTTGATGTTATCAGGTTTGCCGGTCACGCAGTGTCCTGTGACAATTGCGAAGGAACTCCCCCATTCCCTGTGAGTCAGGGGAATTCCAGCATAAGCTGGCGCAGCGATTCCAGATGTGATTCCAGGGACTATTTCAAATTGAATTCCGTGCTTTGCCAGCACTTCAGCTTCCTCACCGCCACGGCCAAAAATGAAAGGATCTCCCCCTTTTAGACGAACAATCGTTTTTCTCCCCATTGATTTACTTATTAACAATTGATGAATGTCCTCTTGAGGGACACAATGTATACCAGGCGCTTTACCGCAATAAATGTATTCAGCTTCAGGTTTGCCGTATGAAAGCAATTCACGATTTACCAATCGATCATACAAGATGACATCCGCTGCCGCGATGCATTTGATTGCCTTGACAGTAATTAAGTCCGGATCACCAGGTCCGGCACCAACAATATAGACCTTACCTTTTTCCATCCTTTATCCCCTTTTGTTGTTTAGTCATGAAATGTGATT
>NZ_JBFUIQ010000352.1:0-1040 GCF_056401795.1 Peribacillus sp. P4_D6 | reverse complement strand
GATGTATGGTGCCGCATGCACGGTATATTGTTAAATTCAAAAAATGTCTTTGGGTATGAAAAAAATTCATGAATGATCTGGTTAAATCACAATGCAGGGATTTCGAAGATAAACTCGAAAAAAATCGAGTTTGACTGCCGTTTTTTATTTAAAAAACGTTCCAGTTGATTTCAGAAATCCATTCCTTTCCGACTACTGTCTGCCAAGCCGCATCAAAGCGGCTGCGGTGTCCCGGCTAGCCAGTAACTCTACAGGAGTGTCGCAAATTTGTTCAATCCAATAAGGATTATAGTAAAAAACATGATGAAGGATAATCTAGTCTTATTATATATTTTAGGTAGAACCCCATTTTACAAACTGAAATTTCTATGCAGGGATTTTTTTTATGCCTTTGTACGGATTTGTTCTCGGATGTTTTCAAGTTCTTCGAGGGATAGATCCGTCAGCGAATTTTTAATTTCCTCTTCGACCCGTTTTCGGTCAAGCTCCCTATATTCGCTCCACCAATCCCGCAGCCCTTCGGTGTTTTCGAGAAGATACTCTATATCTATTTCTTCTTGCTCATCATCTGATAAATATCGCATGACTGCACCTAATAATCGATTGAGTTTAGCTGCTTCACTTTCCTTCTCAGTTGAAGCGGGGGTATCTTTCACTTCTAAATCATCTTTAGCAGGAACATTCCGAGGTGTCATAATATCCTCCTGTTTTTAATACTAGTGTGCCTAAAAAGGGCGATTTTCAATAGATGTTTTTCGTGTTTGTTGAAATTTCTTGGTAAATAAATTTCAACAAACACCTCGTTAGAATATATAAGAAATATCATCATCCTTTAATAGGTTCAAAAAGTAGTCAGTTGGTAAGGGGGAAGGATAATAAAAGGAATAGCTAATGCTATTCCTTACAGTTTGTAGACAAAAGGGGTACGGAATTAATAAAATCTGAGCCCCTTTTGAAATTTCCTCTGAATTTCGCCTAAAGTTATGAGATTGGGGCTCTACGAGCGCACTATGTTAGGCCATTTTTGGACCTCGCCATGT
>NZ_JBFUIQ010000351.1:0-1057 GCF_056401795.1 Peribacillus sp. P4_D6 | reverse complement strand
TTATATTAACGCTGCCGACGATGGTGGGAAGTTTTTACGGAATGAATGTGGAACTGCCATTTGAACATAATCAGTTTGCTTTCATTTTTACATTATTAATTGCCATCACTTTGGCGGGGACGACTGCATTCATTTTTTGGAAGAAAAAATATTTTTAAGATCAACCGGCTTATTAAGCCGGTTTTTTTTTATTAGGGGTTTGTGCAATTTGAACATTGATTTCCATTCCAGGCACTCGCTTTCCGCGGGCGGTCCGCCCTCGGCGCATTTGCGCCTGTGGGGTCTCCCGTGGACTCGCTTTTCCCGCAGGATTCTCGCACCTTACGTTCCAATTATAGATCAACTGGTGCCTGCGAACCATTTGGTTGAGGCTGCCAAGCATGTTTTTGTTTTATTCCTCAAAAAAATCAGAAAATCCTTCACTGTTAATGCGATCTGAATAAGGGTTCTCATCATTTACATTCTTTGCATCCAAATTGGTTTTAATCACTAAACGGGGACTCTGTGACGCTTCTCTTATGATACGATCGTTCAACTCTTTAAAATCCGGAACATTCTTATTGCCGGGTTTGTTTGGTTCCAATAAAACCACCTCCATTTTTATCTTTGCAATAAATGATGGGGTGTATTCATGAATATTCTTAGGTTTGGGAAGGATAAAGGACTGAGGAGGAGATCATGATGACCAAATGGAACGAGCAAGCATCTCGCAATAATAATTTAAGGGCAAGTGATTTAAACCCAGATGGAGCCGGAAAAGGAAAAATGGATTCAAAAACAATTGATGGAGATCAATTGAATGATCTAAAGATCCAAGAGGAAATCAGAAAGCAAAATATGTAAGAGAAGTCCCTGATTTTAATGTAAAGCAAAAAAGAATCATGCAGCGGAAAACGCTTGGCGGATAAACCAAGCGTTTTTTTCGTATCATGGTTTGAATTTCATGGTTGATTTAGGATTCACTTTTATCAGGTACGCTTTTGCTTTTTAAGTGAAGAGGGTTGAGTGAAGGACCCGGTTTCTTTTGTAGTGGTACCTTGCCCCTCTACCTGAGAAG
>NZ_JBFUIQ010000350.1:0-1075 GCF_056401795.1 Peribacillus sp. P4_D6 | reverse complement strand
GCACCACTAGGATTGCGTGAATTAATCCAGGGACATAAAAAAATAGTGTGAGGACCAAATTAAGCACAGCCTGAATGGGTTTACCGGCCAATAAAACCGCTAATGGAGGGAAAAGAATCGCAATTAAATAAAGAATGGTGAACACTCTCCAATATAATGTTTTTAACTGACYTCGGTTTGTTTCTCTTAATGGTTACTTTACTTTAAATGAGCAGCAATTTGGTTACTGATGTTCCATTTTCCTGATGATTCCCCTTGTTATCGCCTTGATAAATATATGCTCAAGAGCCCGATTCATACCTACTGAGCAATCTGGCTCAAAGAAGCAGTCTTTTACCCCGATATAGGAGGGTCATGGTTATTCATCGTTTTTGCTGCCATCGGTCAACTTGTCGCGTTTTTGTGTTAGAATAATCAGAATACTAACTGACGAAAGCGGGAGATTTATGAAAAAAAAGATAGGCTGTTTGCATGCACACTATACAAATGTAGAATACATAGAAAACGCATTCTCGAAATTCGATATTGAATGGCTTCATTTTGTAGATCCGGGATTGATGCAACGGGTGTCAACGGATGAAAATTTTAATTATTCGGATGCTCAAAAAAAGGTTAAACAACAGGTCGAATGGATTGCCGAATGTAAAGTGGATGCCATCCTGATAACTTGTACAAACTATATTGCTTTATTAAACGAAGAACAACTATCTCTACCCATGCCCATCATTAAAATCGATGAACCATATTTTGAGCAAATTTGCCAATTGCAGCAGCCGCAAATGATATTATTCACGAACCCTGCCACTGTTGAAGGAACGGTCAAACGTTTAACTGCACATGCTGAAAAATTTGGGACTGTGGATTTTGAAGTCATCATTATCGACGATGCCTTTGAATTCATTATGCAGGGATTGGGAGAAAGATATAATCAGGAAATCATGAATTATTTATCCCAGTTTAAAAACGAAAATAGACGGCTGTCTGTAGCTCAACTATCAATGGTCGAAGCGGCAAGGAGATATGAACTTCAGACAGGACAGACAGTTTTAAATCCATTGCATGCATTGGTTGATTC
>NZ_JBFUIQ010000349.1:0-1076 GCF_056401795.1 Peribacillus sp. P4_D6 | reverse complement strand
TGATGCATGAGTCACACCGAAACTGCAGGTAACGGAAATCTTCTCTCCATTAACCTCTGCAATACTTTCAGAAACCTTTACCCTTATAACATCGGCTAACTCATATGCAGTGGATAAAGCGGTATTCGGCAAACACACGATAAATTCTTCACCACCATAGCGCCCCAATAGATCTCCTTCCCGAATATATTCTTTTGCTGTATTTGCAACAAGCATTATGACGGCATCCCCTGCTTCATGTCCAAAATTATCATTAACATTTTTAAAATGATCGATATCAAACATGATGACTGAAACACTGCCGCCTTTCCTGCTTAGAGCATCGAATAAAATTTCTGATTTTTTGATGAAAAATGTTCTATTCAATATTTGGGTTAATCCGTCCAAGCTGGCAAGTTGTTTCAACTTTTCCAGCATGAGCACTCTTTCAGTTACGTCGGCGAAGGTAATGATCTGTCCGATAGGCAGGTTGCTTTTGTTGAACACGGGTGAAAAACCAATATGGTAATGTACCATATCACCATTTATGCTGCATGTAAAATCACTGTCTTGCTTAAGATTGATTATTTCCCTAAGATGATGATTCCCATTTAGCACACTTGTAATCGTTTTACCTATAGTATGTTCATCCAACAAAGGTATGACTTTGCGCATTCCTTGGTTATAATCAACAATCAAACCCTGTTGAGTTAAAACGATGACACCATCTTTCATACTTTCAAAAACAGTTTCCCTGGCGATCGGTGCTACATTGAACATTTGAAAAGTCAATAGTGCCGCACCATGAAAGATAAACGTGATACTCATGGATACAGGACCAAGATCGATACCATATGAGCTTAATCCGTTTATATAATAGTAATTTGCTATTATAGGAATAAGCAGACCTGCCACCATCATTGATATTTGCATCCTGAATCTGAATGAAGAATTTTTCAACTGCCTTAGCAATATTATTATACTTATCATCACACATAAAAAAAGAAACAGGGAGTGAACGTAAAACCAAGGGCCGCCCACCAGTTTAATTATTGGAAAAGGACTATCGCCTCTCAATCGCATTGATTTGTAATATA
>NZ_JBFUIQ010000348.1:0-1093 GCF_056401795.1 Peribacillus sp. P4_D6 | reverse complement strand
CGTATACATAGTCCTGTTTGCGGAAAAATCCTTCTTTGGTGCGAGGACGTGTATAAGGTAAAGCCGGTATGATTTCTTTGTTAAACAGGTAGCTTGTAATCGCTGGTGTTTTATAAGCTGCATCTGCGGCAACGGCTTCCGGTTTCCCAACTTTCTCAATCACTTTTTCAACTAGTGGTTCTAAGATCTGACTGTCATGTATATTTCCAGGTGTTACAATCGTTCCCAATACAAAACCGTTGCGGTCTGCGGCCGCGTGGAATGAATAGGCAAACTGTTTTGTTCGTTCATCTTTCACATAGTAGCCACTCTCAGAATCCGTTRTACTTTCTTTAATCTCTTTGGTCTCTTCTTTATCAAATTTATCTGGTGGAAAAGGCTTTTTTCCATGGTTTTCACGATYTTGATTGATTTCTTCTTGAAGACGTCCTTGATACGCTCGTGTTTCTTTACGAACGATTTTCTTTTYAAATTTCCGTTTATTCGCACTGGCTTTCACATGTGTGGAATCCACGAAAACGTGTTCAGCACTTATTAACTTTTTATTAGCAGCTGTCATTAAAATGCGATAGGAAATCTTTTCAAACAGGTCTGTATCKTTAAAGCGTGCTCATAATTTTTCCCGAACGTGGAGTAGGAGGTACTTTATCATGGAAATCATAGCCTAAGAACCAACGGTAAGCCATATTGTTTCAACTTCTTCAATCGTTTTATGCATGGAACGAACCGAAGGTATATTGAATGAAAGTCAGTTTAACTAAAATAACTGGATCAATACTTGGGCGTCCTAMCTCTGAATACATATCTTTCACCAAGTCATAAA
The DNA here is from genome assembly GCF_056401795.1 of Peribacillus sp. P4_D6. NCBI lineage: Bacteria > Bacillati > Bacillota > Bacilli > Caryophanales > Bacillaceae > Peribacillus > Peribacillus sp. P4_D6. The sequence goes on along the minus strand of NZ_JBFUIQ010000348.1, from coordinate 270 downwards.
TGAAAGTGAAGTCAATGGCAGCCTCCATTTTASGAACCAAATGGTTCGGTGGCACCAGTTGATCTAAAGTAATCATTTCAAGTTGATCTCGCTGAATAGAATCGTGTTTAGAAAGTATCCTCATCACCTCAAGTTTTAATACTTCTATTTTAAAACAAAAATGACTCCAGGCAAAAGTGTTCTATCTAAAAGGTAAGACAAAGTTGATTGGAGCGGAAGGTTCGAGACTCCTGCGGGAAAAGCGCGTCTAGGGGAGACCCCGCAGGCGAA
>NZ_JBFUIQ010000347.1:0-1138 GCF_056401795.1 Peribacillus sp. P4_D6 | reverse complement strand
AATATAAGCGGTCAATTTCAAATTCACCATAAAGAAATATTTCGCTGATTCCCATGATGAAACCATATTGTTCAATATAGCCCCGGAAATCAATGCAGCCAGCATGATACCCATGCCTGCAGGGGTGCTTCTCACCAGTACCGAAAGCATGAAAGAAAGGGTCCCTACAACAACCGCCACCAGCCAGACAAGTCCCAAATCCATCAATAGGAATTTCCATTGTTCCACTAGCCTTACTTGACTGACATCCACGTCAGCCCCCTTCAATTCAAATCCGGTTATTACAGGGGCCCCCCAACCTTGATATCCGAAAACGATACCCGATAATAGGTAAGACAATAAGGCTGTCACCGCCACGATAATCGAAACCGATAATAATAATGTTACATATTTGCTCAATAAGATTTTCCAGCGCTCCACTGGCCGTGTCAGCAAAAGCTTGATTGTCCCTTGACTATTTTCGGAAGAAACCATATCACTAGCCACAATCATGATTAACAGCGGAATGAACAAATCGATTGCATTTTCCAAAAACATGCGTGTAAAAGTGGCTGCGCCTGGTTCTGAGGGATTGATATCATGATCGAGATAATATTGCTGCTGCTTTAGACTAACTTGCAGCTGTTCACGCCATTCATCGAGCATCCTATTGGAGCCCAATCGATTTTGAGTATCAATGATTTGCTGCTGAAGAGCTGCACGCCAATCATCAGTTCCCAACTTCTCCCGCTGCTCTTCCACTTGTTTGTATTGGGCATATGTAAACATCAGGACTAAAATTCCAACGATGAGACCGATTATGATTAACCGTTTCTTTGCCAGCAACTTCATCATTTCATTTTGGACCAAGTTATTCAATGCCCGCACCTCCCCCCGTAACTTGCAAAAACAATTCTTCCAATCCCGGGAGCTTTCGATTCATTTCATGCACCCTCACGCCTGCTTGGTTAAGAGCAGCATTCCATTCTGGTGTCTTGAGTTCATCATAGGCTGTAATGATATATTTTTGATTTAAGGTAATTTCGGTGAAGCTGCTAAGTATTTCCGCGCCCTTTTGAATAGGTTCCACCCGCCAAAATATCCGCTCCTGCGTGGATAATAAGCTCTCCACTGTATCCGTTTTAATAATTTCCCCACC
>NZ_JBFUIQ010000346.1:0-1145 GCF_056401795.1 Peribacillus sp. P4_D6 | reverse complement strand
CCATAGCCAATCGATTCGACAGTCATAGATGGAAGCGAGCCAAAATTTCCAGCTAAAACCGCAGAGATTGCAGCCCCGGTCGGCGTTGCTAATTCAGAACGAATATCGTTTGAGGCAATCGGTACCCCCTTTAATATTTCAAGAGTGGCAGGTGCAGGAACAGGATATATTCCGTGATCAATATGTATATGTCCAGATCCCGTTGGAATGGCTGATGACTGAACTGATACAATACCTAGCTGATCGATTAAAATTGCAGCCCCGATTATATCTATTATTGAATCTACCGCCCCTACTTCATGAAAGTGTACTTTTTCCAGTGGAAGCCCGTGTATATGTCCTTCCGCTTCACCAATCTTCTTAAAAATGGCGAGTGACATGTTAGCTACCGATTCATTAAAGTTCGCCTCATTGATAGCTTCTACAATTTGTTTGTAGGTACGGCTGCCGTGATGGCTGTGAGGTACATGGCTATGGTTGTGTTCATGTCCAAGACTGTGCTCGTATTCATGACTGTGACTGTGTCCATGACTGTGCTCATGTTCATGATTGTGAYTGTGTCCATGTCTGTGCTCGTGTTCATGACTGTGACTGTGCTCGTGTTCATGGCTGTGGCTATGTTCATGTGTTTGGTCTGATTTACTGGTAAGAATGACATCAAATTTGGTACTCGTAATGCCATTTTTGACGACCTTCCCCCATGACAGATTATATTCTTCATCCATGTTCAACTTTTTTAACTCTTCTTCCATTTGTACAGGGTCTGCACCTGCATCAATCAACGCACCAATAACCATATCTCCGCTTATGCCGGAAAAGCAGTCAAAATATAAAGTCCTCATCACAATTGACCTCCTTTTTATGTACAAGCTTGTATATAATCGCTGCATTGTAGGCTGCACCAAATCCATTATCTATGTTCACCACACTTACACCAGATGCGCATGAATTGAGCATTGATAAAAGGGCCGATAAACCGTTAAAATTAGCACCGTAACCAATACTTGTCGGCACAGCAATAATTGGATTCGTGACAAGACCTCCTAACACACTTGGAAGTGCCCCTTCCATTCCCGCGACACAAACTGATACGGTAGCACCCCTTATTTCGTCTATATTATCAAGGAGCCGATGAAGCCCGGCAA
>NZ_JBFUIQ010000345.1:0-1158 GCF_056401795.1 Peribacillus sp. P4_D6 | reverse complement strand
ATTAAATCCTTTTACAACTAAATTGGCCCCGTTAGTAAAGTGATTCTTATATGATCAATTGCTATTTTTGAATATTGGATATGCTCATGTTTCAGCAAAGGAGTATTTTGGAATTATATCTTCATTGATAAGTAAAGCGGAAAAGAGTTTTACTGGTTTCCATACCAGGGATGTACTTAATCATTCGTGAAGGCGTTTATTATTCCTTGATTCACTAGACGGATTGGGGAGGGATTATGATGATTCATTCGGAGAATGGAAGTATATTACTTGAGATCTGAACTCAGATATTATGTATGGTACTTAAAAAATAGACACTTTTGATTGCGGAAATTCAGAGATATGGGTGTTACTGAGGATTTTATAAGGAGGACCAATTTTTAACTCTGCTTTCATATGGGCTGAGCAAGAAAGTAAAAAAGCAAACGACAGGCAAATGGAATTGAAGGAGAAGAATTACGGCACGAGATTCGGACGAAGTAAGTATAAATCAATAATGACTCATTCAAAAATATGAAAAAGGAAATAAACTATCTGATATTATAAACCCTCAACTTAGGGATGAGATCGTTTGAACCCCTCTTATCGACTAAGACTAAAAGTATCTATCTGGGTTTTTCAAACAAAGTTGATTGGAACGCGTGTACCTGACTCCCGCGGAAAAAGCGTGTCGAAAGGAGAATCCAGGCGCAAGAGTGCCGAGGGCGGACTTCCTTCGGAAAGCGAGTGCCATACGTTCCAATCAGTTTAAAAACTCTCAATATATTATATTATTTTTCTAATTCAAGGCTTTTTATCATTTGCCGTAACGCTCCAAGATGATAAGCTGAGTGGGCAATGGTCGCATTTACATTTGTCAGCCATTTTCCTAAATCGATTCTTTCGATTTCTGCGAAAAGAGATACATATTCTTTATGTAATTCCTCTCTGATTTCAGCCCATTTCACCTCATCAACAGTAGTGATGGTCCAGCTTTCTTCCCAATCTTTTTCAAAGTCTGTGCCATTGATCATCGATTGGATCACCCATAAATAATACCGGGTGTGGTCTGCGTGTGCCGCAATTGTCGATCCGTTTATGGAACGTGAAGCATCTACTGCGGTTAAACCATCAAGTGTACCAAAAACCCCGGTATTCGGTTTTGATTCAGTATAATAG
>NZ_JBFUIQ010000344.1:0-1163 GCF_056401795.1 Peribacillus sp. P4_D6 | reverse complement strand
ACAAAGGGCATACTACGTAGCGGAGGTGTTTGATATGTCTTCTAATGAAAATGGACAAATTCAACAGGAATATCAAAGCATGTTAATCTACAATGTACTTGCTGTCGGTTTTGTTGGGGGGGCTTTAGCCAGTTTTATCGGAATCCTAGCCCATTATGTTAACTTTATGGATTTTAGCCCAAAATTCATACTGACTTCGTGGTCAAATATGACCTGGATCGATCATTGGCTCGGTACGGTAATGACCATGATTTTATTCGGAATTTTATCCGTGGGGATCGCTTTTATATACTATAGTCTCTTTAAAAGGATGAAGAGTATTTTTCCGGGTATTTTTTTGGGGGTGGTCTGCTGGGCTTTACTTGTATTTGTCCTGAAACCGATGTTMATCGATTTGCCAACTTTTTATAAAATGTCAGCAAATACGGTTATAACAAGTGTATGCATTTTTATTATATACGGTCTTTTTGTAGGGTTTTCTATATCATATGATCATCAGGAATATATACGCCATAAAAACAAGGCCGAGAAGCAATCGGAAAGCTGATTGCTTCTTGGTTGTAAAAAAGTAGTAAGACAATTTGGAATTATGATAGAATGTTCATGGAAAGCAATCTTTTAACATGAGCAGGTGTTTGATGATGACAAAAATCTTACTAATCAATGGTCCGAATTTAAATCGCTTGGGGAAGCGGGAACCTGCGCATTATGGATCCACGACGCTTGCGGATGTGGAAGCGCAATTAATGCTGCAAGCACAAGGGTTAAATGTGGAATTAACCTCTTTTCAAACTAACCATGAAGGAGCGATTATCGACAAGCTCCATTGGTCAGAGGATCATGGGATCGACGGGATTATCATTAATCCTGGGGCTTTTACTCATTATAGTTATGCGATTCGTGATGCAATAGCCGGAATTGATGTTCCAGTGGTGGAAGTGCATATTTCGAACATACATGCCCGTGAAAGCTTTCGACATGAATCAGTGACCGCTGCGGTATCGGCGGGACAGATTGTCGGCTTGGGGATACACGGTTATGAATTGGCGTTGCAGGCGATCGCAAAGATTGCAAAGGGGGAAATTAAATGAATAAACTAATGCGCTTAAGAGCCTCGATGGAAAAGGTGGGCATTGATGGTTTTTTGATCACCAGTACATATA
>NZ_JBFUIQ010000343.1:0-1203 GCF_056401795.1 Peribacillus sp. P4_D6 | reverse complement strand
CCTTTTCATATGCTTATTGGTTGTACTGTTAAAAAAACATAAGGTTAAAGGCTATTACTCTTACATGGAGGAGGCCTATGGTAAGTGGCTCTCCAAACTTATTGGGTTGGTCATGGTGGTGTACTTTATAGGCGTGGCCAGCTTTGAAGTTCTTGCGATGAGTGAAATGGTCCGTTTTTATTTGTTGGAGGAAACCCCGGTTGAGATCGTGATACTTTCCATGATTTTAGCAAGTGCCCATCTATTGACAGGTCAAATTAAAGCCATAGCAAAGGTCTGCATCTTTTTTCTCCCACTGACAATTGTCATTGTGTTGCTCATTTACTTGTTTAGTCTTAGGGTAGTCGATCTTAAAAATATGCAGCCTGTTCTTGCGAAAGGGTTTCTCCCTGTCATGAAAGGAATGGGTTCCGGGACTTTGTCTTTTTTTGGGATTGAACTTTTCATTTTTTTGTTTGGCGTCGTTAAAAATGAAAACAAGATACGAAGAGGCGTTTTAATCGGTTTTTTCATACCGCTGATTTTATATGTAATTACATATGTTCTGGTAGTGGCTACGCTGACTGTCCCGGAGGTCATGGCAGTTACTTGGCCAACCATTTCTTTTATTCAGTCCTTTGAAGTAACAGGGATATTTTTAGAACGTATGGAGCTATTTCTCTTAATAACCTGGATTTTGCAGTTTTTTTGTACTCATGCGATTTACTACTACTTCGCAGCAGAAGGGCTTATGAAAATTTTTAATAATTCCTATTCAACGAACCTCATTGTATTGGTTCCTGTTATTTTTTTTCTGGCCAAAATTCCGAAAAATACAATCGAGATCTTTAAAATGAGCGACTTGCTGGGATATATATTTCCCTTTATATTGTTTGGCTTGCCAATTATTACTTTTGCAATCGTTCAAGTGAAAAGGAGCAGAAGAAGCGGATGAAAAGATTATGGTTAATCTTGCTTATTCCATTACTGGCTGGCTGTTGGGACAGTGAAAATATTGAAGAATTATCGCTCGTGGTGGGAATGGGAATCGATAAAAGCAAAAAGAAGGACGAAATCATGTTGACACAGCAAATTCTGGTGCCTCCAGGAAATAGTGTTCAGGAAAATCAGGCTCAACTAAAATATAAAAATGTTACCGTCAGTGCCAAAACGCTGCATGAAGCAATTAGGGATTCGTTACTCATAACCAATACGGTTTTAACC
>NZ_JBFUIQ010000342.1:0-1203 GCF_056401795.1 Peribacillus sp. P4_D6 | reverse complement strand
CCACTAGTCACTGGAGCTTAAACAAAAAAAAGGAGGAAGTCCGCATCTGGCAGATCTTCCTCCCTTATCTTTAGCCTATATCATTGATTCTGTATTGGGTCGAGCCATTCTTGTGCCCAATTTTGAATTTCGTTCATAACCGGTGCAAGGGCCTTGCCTTTATCAGTTAAAGAATATTCAATCCTGACCGGTGTCTCTGGATATACGTCCCTTTTAACAATACCTTCAATTTCCAAGTCCTTTAAACGTTCAGAAAGAATCCTGCCGCTTATCGGGAATGCAGATTCAATATTACAAAACCTTTGAGGGCCATTAAGTAATTGATTGACAATCAATCCAGTCCAGCGTTTACTCAAGATTTGCATTCCTTTTTCAAATCGTGGACAAAGTGTCGTATTATTCATCATATCACCTCATTATTAATATATTATAATGCATTTACCTCATATGTAACAACTTTACCGAAAATTATTTAGTTACTAGAGATGTTATAGTATAAGAAATTCACGAGCTTACTTTAAGTATCATGAAAAGGATTCCGCCTCGGATTTGCCACATTTTTAAAAAAAGCGTGCTTTTAAAAATGTGTTGTTTAGAGATACCATGTAAAATATGTTATTTTAATATTGAAGTCAAAGTTTTGCAAATGGAAGGATCCGTGGGAAAGATGAGTGAGTTACTGCAAGAGGCCGTATCCTTTATCAGGACGAGTTATCCGGAATTATTGAAAACGGAAGAGGACATAAATGGCAGGATCGAACAAATTAAAAAGGAAATAAATGAAACAGGCAGATATGAACATACATATGAAGAATTGGTTTATGGTGCTAAATTAGCTTGGCGGAATAGCAATCGTTGCATTGGGCGCTTTTTTTGGGAATCACTAAGGGTGATTGATAAAAGAATGATTCAAAGCGAAGAACAAATGGTATCGGCCCTCTTCGAGCATATCGAATATGCTACGAATAATGGGAATATCAGACCTGTGATTACAATTTTCAAACAGAAAGATCATGATCGAAAAGTGGATATTTGGAATCATCAACTTATTCGTTATGCAGGATATGAGACGGAACATGGTGTAATCGGCGATTCAAGTTCAATCGAATTCACCAAGCGATGTATGGCATTAGGGTGGGAAGGGAAATTCGGACCTTTCGATATTTTACCCCTTGTAGTCCAAGTGAACGGAAAAACCGCTAG
>NZ_JBFUIQ010000341.1:0-1206 GCF_056401795.1 Peribacillus sp. P4_D6 | reverse complement strand
GTTTCATTCCCAAATGAAACTCATGAGGTATCGCGAAGCGGATCTCCAAAAATGCGCCTGCAACATGTTGAGGAAATCAAGGGCTGGTTCAATAAGTATCTTTAAAAACCAAAACTCTGTTAGCAATAGCTAACAGAGTTTTGATTTTTAGTGCTGAATTTGATCTCTGTCTTCGGAAATTGAACTTAAAGCATCTCCCGCCATTGAATTTGTCTGTTGGTGTACAGCAAGATCACCTAATGCCACGACACCGACCAGCTTTTCATTCTCAATGATAGGGAGCCTTCTGATTTGTTCGGTAGCCATTAACTCCTCAGCTTCCTCCACTGACATATCAGGCGTACCTGTTACAAGATTGGTGGAGATGACATCGGTAATTCTAGTCGAATTTGGCTTTTTCTCGGCAACACAGCGAATGACGATATCCCGGTCTGTAATGACACCGATTAAATGGTTATTCTCCAATACAGGAATGACACCAACATCACCATTCTTCATTTTGACTGCTGCTTCATATATATTATCCTCCGCAGTGCAACAGTCAACGTCTGTTGTCATGATATCTCTTAAATTAGTCACGGAAATCCCTCCATTTTTCATAAGTTGCTTGTTTATTTTTGACTTTTGTAGAGAAATTATTCATTAAACACGGTCACCCTTCATTCCACATATTTCCCATGATCCGGTTTAGCTAATGAATCGAATTCCTTTGCAAGCTTCGCTAAACCCATTTCCAGTTCTTTCCCTTCAACAGGATACCCGTGCCCCGTTATGGCAACAGCAGGCTTCAGACTTTCCAATAGACGTACCGATTCTTTGGYAGCCTCCCAATCGGTTGTTAAATACCGCGGCGGTCCTGCTATTTCTTTCTCCTGAGTGATAACCTTGTATAGGGAATCTTGCCTGACATTCACAAAAGCATCTCCAGCAATCAAACTCCGGTCACTTTCACGGAAAAGTGAAATATGTCCTTTGGAATGGCCTGGGGTGTGAACCCATTTCCAATCACGAAGCCCGGGAACACTATGATCATCAGGCAATGGCTGAACTTTTTCATCAAGGTTGATTCCCTCATTCGGAAATATCGATGAGATTTTGGCGACCATCCCCCCTTCAACAGTTGGATCCGGTTCGGGATAATTTTCCTGTCCCGTTAAATAAGGCATTTCTTTAATGTGGGCATAAACAGGAGCCTCCCAATACTCC
>NZ_JBFUIQ010000340.1:0-1211 GCF_056401795.1 Peribacillus sp. P4_D6 | reverse complement strand
AGCTGTTACTGCGCCTAACGTCATTAAACTAGATAATGAAACTGATAGAACTTTCTTTTTAAAATTCAAAATAAACCCTCCTTATTATATATAATAATCAAGAAATATAACTATTATTAATATTCTGACATTTTTACTACTTTATGTTAATAGTGAAAAATGACTATGTTTCCAAATTTCTTCTACCAAAAAACATTTTTGTTCCCGATGAAGAAAAACCAGACGGACACCCGTCTGACGTTGATTGGAACGTAGGGCACTCGCTTTCCGCGGGCGRCCGGGGGAGCCTCCTCGGCTTTCGCCTGCGGGKTCTCCCCTAGACGCGCTTTTCTAAGCAGGAGTCTCGAACACCCGCTCCAATCAACTTTGTCTTACCTTTTAGATAGAACACATTTGCCTAGAGTTCCGTCTGGTTACTTCAATATATGCTGGAAGTTATAAAACTATCTTTTCCTCACTTTTAATTATTGCCTGCCCTCCGTCAGTGGAATTGACTCGTATTGTTCCGGATTGATTTTATAAACAGAGCCATCAGTAACTCCATCAATTATTCCATATAGGCCTCTTTCAACTGCTTTAATGAGCATGCCTTTTTTCTTTTGGCCAAAAGACTGAGTTTGACCTCTAACTTCAAAGAGTACTGTCCCGCTTCCGTTTAAAGCAAAGGCTCCTAAAGCCGTTCCAGGAAGGTTTTGATTTTGCGGATACAAGGATATGTTCCCATATGGAGAATTACCTTGTGCTTTCATGGCATTATATACCGCCACATTCAATTGTCTGGAAAAATCATAATTATAGTTTTTTGCATATTTTGCATAATCCTGTCCTGAAGGCGAGCTTGGATCAGGAACAAATTGAGCGGAAATCGAGTAGGTGACTAAATCATCCGTTCCATCAACTTCATAATAGGGAGCTTGGTGATGCAGGTCCACAAAAATCTCCACCTTACCGTATTGCTTCAGTAGAGACTTGTAAACATCACGTGTTGTTTGTGATTCAGGTGTTATGAACCAACCAGGGGTGGATGATTTTCCAGGGAAGTCTTTAGCTTGAGGAATATAATTTAAATCAGGATTAAAGTCTCGATTAACATCGAAACCTGGTTTGGACTCATAATCGTATGATTCATTTTTGTATGTATAGTAGTTCCAAGTTGGATTCGCTCCTGCTAACTGCGGAAACTGGTCGACGACCTCTGCCCAGGTCATATC
>NZ_JBFUIQ010000339.1:0-1222 GCF_056401795.1 Peribacillus sp. P4_D6 | reverse complement strand
TTCCTTCATTTCCCGGTCCTTCAAACGTTTCCTTCAAAAGCGTTTTTATCGAACTTGCCAGCGTCTCGCTCATCTCATTCCCCCCCAATGTTTAGTCGACTTCATTACTCTATAATATACTAAGACAAACCAATAAACATTTATATTTTGTTAAATTAATCCAAAAATATCGTGAGTTTAAAGAGTTACTCGCTTAACTTGCATAAGATAAGGGTTTCAATTACTTTCGAGTACAGTTAACATGTGGTATTGACGGCTCTCTTAACGTGATGAAAAAAAAATACCTTAAAAAGGCCATTCCACAGGAACGGCCTTAATTATTTTTGAAAATTTGATTCAGTTTTAGTAGCTTTTCAAACGCTCTTCCAGGGACACAATTCTAAACTTTAACTCTTGATTCGAGTCCAAGCCCCCTATTACAATTTGATTATCTTCCGTAATGGTGACATATCTGAAGGTTTCTTCTCCATGAATCTTGATTTTAGTCTCCAATGTCGTTTCCATTTTTGCAAAAACTTGATCTGTGTATGTAAGCGGGAGAAGATCATCTAAACCTTCTTCAGGGCTGCCGAGCCATTTAAACATGAAATCTTTCAATGAATATTGTTCAATCATCGATAAATGATTTTTAAAAATTAATTTGTCAATTGTTATCTCTTTCAATTTAACCACTCCTCAATAGTATCTAAAGTTTATATGGATAAACTCCTAACATCAAGGGCATTCCAATGACAAACCATTACATTTTGATTACTTGCTTACTGAATTATCCCTTTCCTTCCGTAAAATGGAGTTCGCTAACCTTGAAAACCAATTTTAGATTGATATTTTCGAAAGAATGCCCTCGGATTACCATGAGAGGGATTATTTCCTGTGGTTTGCACGTTTTGGTATAGATGATTATTCTTGAAATGAGGATGTTCATTTCAGTCAAAACAGCCCCATTTTCAAAAATGGGGCTGTTTTTATTATACGGATATAAAACAAATTCCTGTTAAACAATAGTCCTTTAAATTACATATTATATGTCTTGTTTTCCTTTAACACCATTTATTGAATAGCTGATTTTAATGTTGGCATTTAATGAGTGATACACTGAACAGTACGTATTTTTGGATAATTGAATCGCACGGACGACTTTATCTTCAGGTAGATCTCCCTCTAATAAATAATGGATATGAAAATCGGTAAAACGTTTAGGATGATTTTCTGACCGTACCCC
>NZ_JBFUIQ010000338.1:0-1226 GCF_056401795.1 Peribacillus sp. P4_D6 | reverse complement strand
ATCTCGATGAAGGGACGCACCTTCTAGAAAAAATGATGGATTTAGCTCCTCAAGTCGTCGATAAGATTCAGTCCATGCTATCCAAGAAAGACAATTATCAAAAGCAAGGCAATAATCAAAACCAAGGAAATAATCAATACCAAGGCGGCAGTCAACCAGCTGTAAACAGGTACCAAGAACCTAAACAGGATATAGACTTCTAATTGCGACTCGGCATCCGCCGAGTTTTTCTTTTTGCTGCATTCTTCCTTTGCACCGAAAAAAGCTCGGATGGCGAACTTGTGCATGCAYCATTCACATTTCCTGATTCAATTAATTGCAAAATTCCGGCAAAACAAATATTATTATGCTTGTACATATAGCAGAAAAGGGAGGAATTATTAATGGCTTCAGTTACATTTAAGAACAACCCGATCACTTTAGTGGGACAAGAACTAAAAGTTGGGGACAAAGCACCTGATTTTACAGTATTGGCTAATGACTTATCACCGGTTACTTTAAGCGACTCCAAGGGTTCTGTCCGCATTATCAGCGTTGTTCCATCCGTGGATACAGGCGTATGTGATGCACAGACACGTAAATTCAACGAAGAAGCGGCAAAATTGGATAATGTGAAAGTACTGACGATCAGTAACGACCTTCCTTTCGCGCAAAAACGCTGGTGTGCTGCCAGCGGCTTGGACAATGTTCAAGTTCTTTCCGATCACCGTGACCTTTCATTCGGTGAAGCATATGGTGTCGTCATGCAAGAACTTCGTCTATTGGCTCGCTCTGTATTCGTTGTGAACAGCTCTGATGAAATCACATATGTAGAATATGTGAGTGAAGGTACGAACCATCCAAATTACGAAGGTGCAATCGAAGCGGCGAAAGCGGCAAAATAAGATGCGAATTTAAGAAACCGGGCACAATGTGCCCGGTTTTTTGTTATAATGTTGATTTTATTGTTGATAAAAACCATGACGTTGAAGTGGACAGGTCCTTTTTAGGATTTAATGTTCATTGGAAAGTTGTGTCGATCGATACATTTCATTTCAATTGAAGGGTATCATTTATTATATCTGGATTCAGTTAAGGCTCGAATGTCGGACCATTTTGTGGTAAAACAACCTTGCCAGACCATTCCTGACCATTRGGTGTTCCAACTCTTATGTCAATTTCATTAGGCCACGATGGCATTTGTCTTGGTCCTGGGAAAAACCCCGCTTGTTGCCCTGCTCGAAATC
>NZ_JBFUIQ010000337.1:0-1229 GCF_056401795.1 Peribacillus sp. P4_D6 | reverse complement strand
ATACTACTAGCATAAGGAAATAAAAGGTCGGGATGTGATGATAATGACAGTTGTATATATCAGGATGAGGAACCGTGTACAAGCAAAGGGAAATCAAACGGTGAGGATAAAAGATATTGCAAGGATAATCGGACCTGAAGAAGTGATTACCAAAATTGAAGAAATCATATTATTAACGGTCAAGAAGGAAGATAAGAATATTATTGTCATTGATTTAGCTCAGGTTATCATGTCCATCCGCAAGGTGGATCCGACTATTGAAGTGGAAACATTCGGCCCTTCCCAAACGATCATCGAAGTCATCCTCACGAAAAAGAAAATGTCATACCTGACATTCGCCTTGGTTTGGTTTTTGTTATTTGTCGGCGGCGGGATGACGATCATGAATTTTCATGTGGATGTCAGCATGGGGGAAGTGCATCAAAAAATCTTTACTATAATAACGGGAAAAGTGGAAGATAAGCCGTTATTGATCCAAATCCCATATAGCTTCGGCCTTGGTATGGGCATGATTCTATTTTTTAATCATTTCTTTAAAAAACGCTTCAATGAGGAACCTAGTCCGCTCGAGGTTGAAATGTTCAACTATCAGCAGGATTTGGACCGTTATGTAATCATGAATGAAAATAAGGAAAACGTGCGCCACCTTGATGACCGGTAAAATCATCTTTGGAATCTTTGTCGGTTTAGCCGGGGGGGTTGCAACAGGTGCCGGTTTTGTAGCGTTTTTAACTGTACTTGGGGTGATTCCAAGACTGACTCAGCTGACAAAAACAATGAAAATGATACATTACTATGAAGGAGCCATCATTGCCGGAGTTGTCGCAGGGACATGGTTAGGATTACAGGAAACGGAACTTTCACTTCCGCATTTTCTTTTAATTCCGATCGGTTTGGCTGACGGGATATTTAATGGGATGCTTGCGGCTGCCTTAACTTAAGTCCAGACTGTTTTTCCAGTTCTTTCAAAACGAATCGGAATTCAAGAGAAGATCATTTATTTGTTAATGGCACTCGTATTGGGGAAAATAGCCGGATCATTATTCCAATGGATTTATTTTGTCGACTTATAAGTGTAAGAGGTAACTATTCCTGATGATGAAAGGTAGGCCCAAGATGGTGACCAAACGAAAAGTGATATTGATTACGGATGGAGATGAGTATGCAAAACGGGCTGTCGAGCATGTAGCCAAGGAAATAGGGGGAAGATGTATCTCCATGTCCCAAGG
>NZ_JBFUIQ010000336.1:0-1237 GCF_056401795.1 Peribacillus sp. P4_D6 | reverse complement strand
GGAATAGACGGGGCTGGGGCCAGCAAACCACGGGAATTAAGACGCAATTATATAAAAGGTATAAAAAAACGATGATATTTTTGACTATTTGTCTAATGATTTCACAATCTGGTGTGGATATAATGAATCTGTTGAAAACAGAATATTCCGGTAAGTGGCGGCAGGGACAGCAAATGAAGAGGTGGCAGAACTGAGGGGGAAACAATAAGGAAGGGGTGTGTTGGTTGAAAGCTGATATCGTGTTCATAAACGGCGAAGTCATAACCGTAAATCAAAAAAATGAAGTCGCGGAAGCCCTGGCAATTAACGGTGATCGTATCTCGGCAGTCGGAACGAATCAGGAAATCAAGGTATTTATCGGAGAAGAAACAAATGTGATTGATTTGCAGGGAAAGTCCTTACTTCCCGGGTTTATAGATTCTCATATTCATCTTATCTTGTATGGTGTCAATCAATTGGCAGTGAGCTGTAAAGCTGAACATATCAAATCTATAGAAGATTTGTTAATCGATCTGAAGAAGAAAGCTTCGACGATCCCTAAAGGTGAGTGGATTCGGGCTTGGGGCTTCAATGAGACCGCAGTGAAAGAAAAACATTATCCAACAATAGCGGAATTGGATGCTATTTCAACAGACCATCCCATTATCGTGAATCGCACATGCAGCCATATAAGCGTGGTGAATAGCAGGGCGCTTGAGATTGCTAGAATTGATGAAAACTCAGAGATTCCAACTGGAGGGATCATTGAAAAGGATGGAGCGGGGAGGCTTACAGGAAAACTCATTGAAACAGCAAATATGATAATGGCCGACAGAGCAAGCTATTCAGAAAGCGAACTGTTGAAGGCGGTCAAAATAGCATCGGGACATTTCATTGAAGCAGGCATTACAAGCATTCATGAAGCTGGTGCTCATGGTCCTGACAGTTTCCGTTTAATGCAGCAGGCCATAAAAAATAAGGACATTCGTGTCCGTATCTATGCGATGGTCGGTTCATTGAATAATTCTCATGAATTTGTGAATAAAATGGTAGATTCGGGAGTGATAACCGGAACGGGGGACGAAAGATTCAAAATCGGACCAGCCAAATTGTTTACGGATGGCAGCAGTACCGGTCCGACAATTGCCACTCGTGAGCCTTATACGAGTGATCCTGGTTATTCCGGGATTCTTTATTATAAAGAAGAAGAGATCCATCAAGTATTAGGTCAGGCACATAAAAGAGGCTTTCAAATCAC
>NZ_JBFUIQ010000335.1:0-1243 GCF_056401795.1 Peribacillus sp. P4_D6 | reverse complement strand
GAGCAATCCATGCCAGGTGCGAAATGGTTCGAGGGGGCAAGGCTTAATTATGCTGAAAATGCATTATTGAATGATCAAGAAGAGAAAACGGCGATTTTTTTTCGTTCCGAACATATCAGGCAGCAAGAGGTCAGCTGGAAAGAGCTGAAAGAAAAAGTGGCATCTGTCGCCCATTCATTAAGGAAACTTGGTGTGAAATCAGGTGACCGTGTTGTTGCCTATATGCCAAACATACCCGAAGCGGTGATAGCTTTCTTGGCAACAGTGAGCATAGGTGCCATCTGGTCCAGTTGTTCACCTGACTTTGGGGCAAGAAGCGTCATAGATCGTTTCAAACAGATTGAACCAGTTGTATTACTGGCGGTTGATGGATATCAGTACAATGGAAATGTATATGATAAAACATCGGTCGTCTCCCAGCTTAAACAGGAATTGGTCTCTGTCAAGCATACCGTGCTGGTTCCTTACATAGAAAAAAAGATTTTGGAAGTGAATCTGGCAGATACAGTTCCTTGGGATGACCTATTAAAAGAAAAGGCAGAATTATCTTTTGAAAGTGTTCCTTTCGATCATCCGCTTTGGATTCTCTATTCATCAGGTACAACCGGGATGCCAAAACCGATTGTACAAGGGCATGGCGGTATATTATTGGAGCATTTCAAATCAACAAGAATCCATCAAGGCATGACTTCCGAGGATACCGTATTCTGGTTTACGACGACAGGCTGGATGATGTGGAATCTCCTTATGGGTGGTTTGCTTAATGAAGGGACCATCGTCCTTTATGACGGCAGTCCTTCTTTTCCGAATATGGATGTTCTTTGGGAATTGGCGCAAGATACAGGCATGACTTTCTTTGGAACAAGTGCACCATTCCTTACGAATTCCATGAAGTTAGGAAACAAGCCCCTGGGAAAATATGATTTATCGAAATTGAGGGCTCTTTTTTCAACTGGAGCTCCATTATCTGGAGACGGTTATAAATGGGTGTATGAAAATGTCAAGAAGGATATCTGGCTCAGTTCATCCAGTGGCGGGACCGATGTATGTGCCGGATTTGTGGGCGGTGTTCCAACATTGCCCGTGAGGATCGGAGAGATACAAGGAAGGGCATTGGGTGTTTGTGCGGAAGCCTTTGATGAGCATGGTCAAACATTGATTAATGAAGTCGGTGAATTGGTCATTACCAAACCGATGCCGTCCATGCCGCTTTATTTCTGGAATGATCAAGATGGGAAAAGAT
>NZ_JBFUIQ010000334.1:0-1264 GCF_056401795.1 Peribacillus sp. P4_D6 | reverse complement strand
CTAGCACTTTATTTAGGGATTAAAGCAAGAAAAGGGAAGGATATGGATATGGAGCAATTTGCCGTAGGGGGCAGGGGCTTCGGTACATTCTTCATTTTTCTCTTGATAGCAGGTGAAATTTATACAACTTTTACATTCCTGGGCGGAAGTGGGTGGGCATACTCAAAAGGTGCCGCTGCTTATTATGTTCCCGCCTATATTTTCTTAGCTTATGTCCTATCATATTGGCTCGTCCCTAAAATATGGAGATATTCAAAACGACATTCCATTATCTCTCAGCCAGAGTATTTTGCATCTAAATATAAAAGCAGGTCAATGGGGATGATCGTTGCTGTATTGGGAAGCTTAGCCCTCGTCCCGTACATAGTCATACAGCTTAAAGGATTGGGTATCATTGTTTCAGAAGCATCATACGGAGCAATTTCACCAATTGCGGCAAGTGTGATCGGTGCTGTGGTTGTAACTACCTATGTAATGATTTCAGGCATTCATGGTTCGGCATGGACTGCCATACTGAAAGATTTCATGATTTTGGTGGTCGTCATCTTTTTAGGGATTTACATTCCAGTTCATTACTTCGGAGGCATACAGCCAATGTTCGAGACCGTGCAAGCTGCCAAACCGGAAATGTTGGTTTTGGCAGATCAGGGATTGAGTCAGTCCTGGTTTGTGTCCACCGTTTTGCTGAATGCACTAGGATTTTATTTGCTGCCACAAACTTTCATGGTCGTTTTATCGTCCAATGGGGAAAGGACCCTTCGCAAAAATGCGATTGCGTTACCTTTATACACATTGTTGCTGCTTTTCGTTTTTTTCATTGGATTTACAGCCATCATGCAAATCCCGGGTTTGCAAGGAGCTGATGGTGATCTCTCACTTTTAAGGCTGGCGATACAAACATTCGATCCTTGGGTGATAGGGGTTATCGGAGCTGCAGGTTTATTGACGGCCCTAGTACCGGCTTCAGTCATGCTAATGGCTGCATCGGTAGGTCTGACAAATAGCTTTTTCAAAGTCCTGGTCCCTGCTGCGACTGAAACACATCAATTGATTGTCTCAAGGATAATCATTATTGGTATCTCAATCATTGCTTTAATTGTAACGGTTACAGGCGGCGAGGCTTTGGCCATCCTGAATATCATGTCATACAGTTTAATAACGCAACTGGCCCCGTCCTTGTTTTTCAGTTTGCCAAAAACCAATATAATCAATAAGTATGGTGCGATGGCTGGAATATTGGCAGGTGTCCTGATTGTTTTATATG
>NZ_JBFUIQ010000333.1:0-1323 GCF_056401795.1 Peribacillus sp. P4_D6 | reverse complement strand
CAATGTATGTTCAAATCCCTGAGAAACAGGGGGGGCAGGTACAATGGTTTCCTCTGGCTTTTTTAAAGTTTGGATACCTAAATGAGCCATCGCGACTAACGTGTAAACAAAAATTAAAATTGTCCCAATCACATAAAATTTTGGCATGAATCCTATAATCCTGTCGAAAACAGAAATCCGTTTATCTTTCTGCTCCTCTATAGCCAATGTGGTTGCTCCTTTTAAGATTATTAATATCAGGAAAAGTCTACAGGGACTTAGAATTTCCTGGAGACTACCTATTTAATTTATATGTTTGCAATTATGTTAAAATACGTAAAATTCGTTTAAACATTGACATATTCCAAATTACTTTCGACGTTTTCATTAAAATTAATAATAATTCGTCGTTAAAAATGCCCAACCTCTTCATTGAAAATGAAAGGATGAGCAAATGTTCAGGTTTTATTTAGGACGACCCTTTATCGCAAATTCTTCGACCTTCCTTAGAAACAGCTCCATGGCTTTTGATGCTTCGAAGTCCAACTTTTTCACGATCGAAAAAGGTCTTATTAGGGGCTCATTTTTCAAATGGAAAGTTTTCAATTCATTGGACTTCAATTCTTTTTGTACTGTCAATCGGGATAATAAGGCAATGCCGAGTCCAGCCATCACCGCTTCTTTCACTCCTTGGATACTGGTGAAAATAAAAGTTTTCTTTATGTTTAACTCCAAACTGCTCAGAAGTTTATCGGAATATGTACGGGTCCCCGATCCTTGCTCCCTAAGTACCCATGTTTGGTTTTGGAGCATATTGCCCTCGATGAGATCCATCTGTGAAAGTGGATGATCCTGGGGAACGACCACAATCATCTCGTCATTCATGAAGGGCATGACATCTATATCTTTATAATCCGTTTCCCCTTCTATCAAGCCTATATCAAGCTTATTCGAACGGATTCCTTGAATGACATCATTTGAATTAGAGATGATGATTTGTATATCCACCATCGGATATTGAGTAGCAAATTCTGCCAATACTTTTGGAAGGTAATATTCCCCTATCGTGAAGCTTGCACCTATTTTCATCGTTCCGCTAACCACGTTATTAAATTCATTTATTTCTCTTTTTGCGGTCTCATAATGATTAAGCATTTGCTTTGCATGTCTATACAAAATTTTTCCCGGCTCTGTTATTTGAACTTGTTTGGGGGAACGATAAATTAATTTCGTTCCTAACTCATTTTCCAGATTCCTTATGTGAAGACTGACTCCGGGCTGCGACAGGTTCAGGATATCCCCTGCTCTTGAAAAGTTTTTCTGTTCGATTACAGTTACGAATAC
>NZ_JBFUIQ010000332.1:0-1327 GCF_056401795.1 Peribacillus sp. P4_D6 | reverse complement strand
ACTGAAGGGAGCTCGAAAATATATAATGTTTCAAACCCTTATAACCTGGTTCACCCGGTTTGGCTCCGAATTGAAATCCAAATTCATATGTTTTACTTCCCATCAATACCGCCYCATATTGCTGGATATCGGATAAAAAGTCCGGGACATGATCTCCTTCAAATAAGAAAAAAGAATGATTGATATCCCCTTCCAACATTGCTTGGTCTGCAATGAAATTATCCAGTGAAACGGCTACATGATATACCAATTGTGCCACTTAGCATCCCTCCAATAGAAATTACACATTTTACACGTACTTTATTTCATTAGCCTCATATGGTATCAGATAGCCATATCGATTATTCTTTTGATATGGTATTCATTTGTTTCGACACCCAATTGAGTACATAGGTATTCATTTAGTCTGAGGAATTCTGGGATCATACGTCTCAACGTTTTAATAATTTCATTTGAATTGCGGCCACAATCCCAACTTTCCAACAGGGATAACTGCTTTCCAGCTAACTTACTTCTATTGCCCTCAATTTTTGTCCATACTCCATAGGGAACATCTAATTGCTCTTCCATTTCCATATACCAACCAGACACAATCAGCCACCGTATCCTATCAAGATTGGATAGTGCATATAGCATTTCTCTTCTCATAACGGCCCTGTAGGTTTCATGGACAAATGCAAGCAGCTTTCCTCTCCAATGCTCAACTTCATCAGGTGTAGGTTTATACACTTTCTCTGCCGATTCTTTTATAATAGGACTCATAATATTAAAAGGATCATAGATGACTTCTACCTCTTTTAACCAAATGGAGGGAACAATTTCCTCAGGTGCATGATACCAGCTATCAACTTTTACAAAGGTATTATAATGAGTGACGACATACGGTGAATAAGGATTGCAGTCTTCGTGAAATGAAACATCTCCCCAATTATTGGCTCTATCCCTTTTTCCCTTTAAAAATTCTGCTTTACGTTTTGGATTAACAATGGTGTGCAAATCTATATCGGAGTATTGATCATCGTTTCCTTTTGCTAATGAACCAGCAATGTAAATAGCCAAAACATCAGGATCTGCCGATAAATCTTTTAATGCATTTTCCAAAAGAATATCGCGTTGTTCCGGTAAAAATGCATCTCTTTCTATATGGTTGCTAACGAATCCCGCACACAAGACCATCTCCTTTTTTTGTAAAACCGTCAAAGTAATATATATTCTTGAATCAGAATAAAATCCCTTTAGCAGAATTGCCGTGTCAGAGATATATACTGCTTTTTACCTCCTTGTTTTCTTTGCTGAGTACCTCTTTACCGGGCAACTATCCTCATTC
>NZ_JBFUIQ010000331.1:0-1336 GCF_056401795.1 Peribacillus sp. P4_D6 | reverse complement strand
AGGTGGAGTCGTCTTTGAAACACTTGAGCAGAATGGTGATAAATTATCCTATTTAGCCATTGTCGCTTATTCGTTTACAAGGGAAGGAAATGCGTACGTTGATGGAGATGATCTCCCGCTTATCGCGAAATGCGAACAGACAGGGGTGAAGCCGCTACTGATGATCCGAAACTTTCAAGATGGTGATTTCGATGCTGATTTGGCTGGTGATGTCCTTGCCAGTTCAGTATACAGAGCGAATTTAATCAATAGTATTCTGACTTTCGTTAGGGAGAAAGGCTATGGGGGTGTCAGCATGGACATCGAATTCATCCCACCTGCCAGGCGTTCCGATTATGTGCTTTTTTTAAAAGAATTAAAGGAGGGTTTGAACGAACTGATCCTGCATGTGAACGTACATGCAAAAACAGCGGATAATCCTGATAATCGAATTGTAGGCGGGCATGATTATCGGGGGATCGGAGAGGCAGCTGACCTTGTTGCCGTGATGACCATTGACTATGGGTATCCGACTGGACCGCCTGAACCCATTTCCCCACTTTGGTGGATGGGAGAGGTTCTTCGTTATGCTTTGTTGAATATTCCTGAATATAAACTGCAGTCGGCATTTCCTATGTATGGATACGATTGGATAGTACCGAGCCACGAGACGAAAGCTTTATCAGCTCAAAATGCCCAAAACCTTGCCATTGCAACTGGTGCTGAAATAACTTTTGACACCTCAGCGGCTTCACCTTCCTATTCCTACCGAAGAGAGAATTCGAATCATGTCGTGTGGTTTGAAGATATACGATCGATAAGTGCAAAATATGAAATGATTGATGCATATGAACTGATAGGAGCAACTTATTGGCAGATTGGTTTAGAATTCCCGCAGAATTGGGAGTTTATAAATAATAATATCTGGATTATAAAATAGAATGAATGGGTGCAGGCGGTTTATATATTTACTTCCCTTGTTTGGTTGTACGGCTTTCAACAGAGGCAAGCCAATCATACCGAGCAAGATTTTAAAGAGAGGCAATATTGTTAGACGGGTCTTGAAACGATAAAAAAGGTGCCATGGAAAACCAAGGCTCCTTTTTTTCGTGAAACGAAATCATCTAGGAAGATTAGATGACTTACTTGACAGCAATTGATCACATTGCTTCCCTATTAAGTCGTTCCTTTTAAAAGTTGCATAAAGAAAGGCAAGGAATATCAGCGTGGAGGAAAATTGGAACGTTGTTTTGACACTGTATGTTTCCGTTATAAAGCCTAATAGTAAGACAGAGCCGGCAAATGTAAGATTGATGACTGCTCCCCAAACGGCATGAATTTTTGCAAGAGTCTTTTC
>NZ_JBFUIQ010000330.1:0-1339 GCF_056401795.1 Peribacillus sp. P4_D6 | reverse complement strand
TATAAGCGTCCGTAAAACGCGATGCATTTTCTTTTTTAACTATGATGATATCCTCGGCGAGTAATTTATGCTTTTCTACATAATCCTTTTCTTCTTTAAATAACTCAATCTTGTTTTCGATTACGGATTCTGATATGTATGATTCCATTTGTTTTTTTAGCATGATACGTCCTCCTAGTGTCTTTTCAAGCTTTCGCAATTTCAATCATAGCATATTCAGTAAAGATAAAATAACTTTGTGAAAGAAATTACAATTTCAGATGTGGCAATCATTTCTGGTCTCCGATATAGTAGTGGTAAGCGTTTATACATATGAAAGAAATGAGATGTTGAATCATRCAAAAAATCATTGTAGTTGGTGCAGGAATTTTGGGAGCTTCCACTGCCTATCAATTGGCTAAAAATAAGGTTGAAGTGATCATTATTGACCGCCAAGATGTCGGTCAGGCAACATCTGCAGCTGCAGGAATCGTTTGCCCCTGGATATCGCAAAGGCGCAACCAAGCTTGGTATCTTCTTGCCAAAAATGGTGCGGCCTTTTACCCGGGTTTAATTGAAGAACTTGAACGGGACGGTGAAACCGAGACTGGGTATGACCAGGTAGGTGCCATAAGTCTGCATACAGATGAAGCTAAACTGAATGCCATGAAGAACCGGGCGGCAAAACGGCAAGAAGATGCACCGGAGATGGGGGCGATCACCTTACTTTCCGCAGAGGAAACACGTGCCTTATTCCCGCCTCTTTCCAGAGAATATGCAGCCGTTCATGTGAGTGGTGCAGCGCGGGTCAATGGACGTGCACTGCGTGATTCCTTATTGAGGGCTTCACAAAAATACGGTGCAAAACTTATGTATGGCGAAGCTAAACTTACATATAACGGTACTCAAGTGTCAGGTGTAACACTTAGAGATGAATTCATTCCTGCTGATAAAGTGATTGTTTGTGCTGGCGCTTGGGCACCGGAATTACTGAAACCACTGGGCGTGAATTTTCAAGTCACTTTCCAAAAGGCTCAAATCATTCATCTGGAAATGGCAAATGAAAATACAAATAAATGGCCTGTAGTCATGCCTCCGAGTGATCAATATCTTTTGGCTTTTGATAATAATAAAATCGTTGCGGGGGCGACTCATGAAAATACGGAAGTTTTCGATAACCGAATGACCGCAGGAGGGCTGCAGGAGGTTTTCAACAAAGCCTTGCAAACCGCCCCCGGTTTGACAGATAGCACGTTTGTTGAAGCAAGGGTCGGATTCCGTCCATTCACGCCGGGATTCCTTCCCGTCATGGGACCTTTACCTGGCTGGGGAGGCATAATCGTAGCCAATGGTCTTGGAG
>NZ_JBFUIQ010000329.1:0-1352 GCF_056401795.1 Peribacillus sp. P4_D6 | reverse complement strand
ACGTTAGGCGCAGTAACAGCTGTTGCGTTACCAGTCGGAGCGGTTGGAAATGGTCCCAGTGCTGGAAATGGACAAGTTACAACTTCAAATCTTCATACATATGAAAGCCTGGTGAGCTATCTTGAAACGCAGGATGCCAAACAAGAAAGGCTGGCACTGGAAGTAATCGGGGAAACGGTAAAAGGAAGGGACATTTACCTAGCGAAGTACATCTCAAATCCTAAGAATCCAACCATACTATTTTTGACGCAACAGCATGGAAATGAACAACTGACTACCGAGGGTGCACTCGAATTCATTAAACATCTAGGCACGAACAAGACTAAAGGTATTTTGGATAATGTCAATATATTGATCATTCCCATGTTAAATGCAGATGGAGCCATGGGAGATGTTAATTTCCCTCTTGATGATTATTTAGCAAAAGGTGATCGGCATTTAACACGGGCAAATGCAAATGGGATTGACTTGAACCGTGAGCATGATAAAAAAACTGATAACATGCAAGTAGAGGTAAAGGCTTTACACGAAAATGTATTTGCGAAATACGATATAGATTACATGATAGATTTACATCATCAAGGGACGCTAAGCGAAACGGACGGTGAACTTGTTTCAGGTTCAATTCTTTATCCTACAAACCCGAACGTAAAGCCTGAAGTGTTAGAAGCCTCAAAAAAATTGGGTGCTGTCGTATATAACTCCATTGAACCAACTGGTTGGGGGCATATTGGTAGGTATGATGGCGGTTCTGGAGAAAATATAGGCCGTAATGGTGCAGCCGTTCGCTATGATATTGCCACACTGCTCTTTGAGATGCGAGGTATGTCGGACCACAATGACGAGTCAGTAGCGCTTGGACAAAAAAGTAATGGCTATCTAATAAAGCAAACGGTAACCACTTTGGATGCAGCTGTCAGAGCTATTGCCGATGATTCAATTGAAACTGTCGATGCAAGCTTTTGGGACACCCTGCCAACACAATCCAATCGTCCCGGGATAAAATCGGACGAATAAAATGAAGACACATTCCATTCTTTCAGATGGGATGTGTTTTTTTATTTTCCTACACCGATAGACGAAGTTGTTATATGGAATGATTTATAGTCGAAGTAGCAGGACAAGGATAAAGATGACATAGAAAAAAAGCATTTGCTTTCACCTAAGAAGATGCTCAGTTTGTCGACAAAAGGGGGTTCGGAATGATTTCACATAGAACCATGATTTTAAAGGAAGATTAGATGATCCTTAATGTTTTTTTTCTGTTTTATGAAATCCTCAATTTATGGAAGAAATTTGCGACACTCCTGCCGAATAGCTGGCTAGCCGAGACCCCACAGACGCTTGCGTCG
>NZ_JBFUIQ010000328.1:0-1375 GCF_056401795.1 Peribacillus sp. P4_D6 | reverse complement strand
TTCAGACTGTAGACAAACTCGATGAAAATCGAGTTTGTCTATTTTTTATGGCTTGTACAATTTGGACGTTGATTTCCACTCTAGGCACTCGCTTTCCGCGGGCGGTCGGGGAGCCTCCTCGGCTTTCGCCTGCGGGGTCTCCCCTAGACGCGCTTTTCCCGCAGGAGTCTCGTACCTTCCGTTCCAATCAACTTTGTCTTACCTTTTAGATAGAACACTTTTGCCTGGAGTCATTTTTGTTTTAAAATAGAAGTATTAAAACTTGAGGTGATGAGGATGCTTTCTAAACATGATTCTATTCAGCGAGATCAACTTGAAATGATTACTTTAGATCAACTGGTGCCACCGAACCATTTGGTTCGTAAAATGGAGGCTGCCATTGACTTCACTTTCATTTATGACTTGGTGAAAGATATGTATTCAGAGGTAGGACGCCCAAGTATTGATCCAGTTATTTTAGTTAAACTGACTTTCATTCAATATACCTTCGGTATTCGTTCCATGCGTAAAACGATTGAAGAAGTTGAAACTAATATGGCTTACCGTTGGTTCTTAGGCTATGGTTTCCATGATAAAGTACCTCATTTCTCTACGTTCGGGAAAAATTATGAGCGACGCTTTAAAGATACAGACCTGTTTGAACAGATTTTCTATCGCATTTTAATGACAGCTGCTAATAAAAAGTTAATAAGTGCTGAACACGTTTTCGTGGATTCCACACATGTGAAAGCCAGTGCGAATAAACGGAAATTTGAAAAGAAAATCGTTCGTAAAGAAACACGAGCGTATCAAGGACGTCTTCAAGAAGAAATCAATCAAGATCGTGAAAACCATGGAAAAAAGCCTTTTCCACCAGATAAATTTGATAAAGAAGAGACCAAAGAGACCTTATACACGTCCTCGCACCAAAGAAGGATTTTTCCGCAAACAGGACTATGTATACGATGAACATTTTGATTGTTACCTTTGCCCTTCGGGCGAAACTTTAAAGTACTCAACAACTAATAAAGAGGGCTATCGCGAGTACAAATCRCCAAAACAAATTTGTACAATATGCTCATTTTTATCTCGGTGTACAGAAAGCAARGACTGTCAAAAAGTGGTGACACGGCATATCTGGCAAACACATGTGGAAGAAGCAGATCATCTGCGTCATCATCAAGATGTAAAACCTATATATGCAAAACGTAAAGAAACGATTGAGCGTGTATTCGCAGATGCAAAAGAAAAGCATGGTATGCGTTGGACTACTTTAAGGGGACTTAAAAAATTGTCAATGTAGGCGATGCTTACTTTCGCTGCCATTAATTTAAGGAAGATGGCCAATTGGATATGGCGAGGTCCAAAAATGGCCTAACATGTGGGCTCGTAGAGC
>NZ_JBFUIQ010000327.1:0-1378 GCF_056401795.1 Peribacillus sp. P4_D6 | reverse complement strand
GAAGTTATCCCAGTCTTATAGGCAGGTTGCCCACGTGTTACTCACCCGTCCGCCGCTAATCTCAGGGAGCAAGCTCCCATCGATTCGCTCGACTTGCATGTATTAGGCACGCCGCCAGCGTTCGTCCTGAGCCAGGATCAAACTCTCCGAAGAAATGTTTGACTTGCTCATTTGCTTTTTTGATAGTGTGTGCTCACTTAAAATTTAACGTTGGCGCTTTGTTTTGTTCAGTTTTCAAAGAGCAATTTGACTCTTCTTAAAGAATCAACTTTCATATCATAACAGAGCCAAATCGACTTGTCAAGTTTTTTTGGTGGAGCCTAGCGGGATCGAACCGCTGACCTCCTGCGTGCAAGGCAGGCGCTCTCCCAGCTGAGCTAAGGCCCCAAAAATAATGGTCGGGAAGACAGGATTCGAACCTGCGACCCCTTGGTCCCAAACCAAGTGCTCTACCAAGCTGAGCTACTTCCCGAAAAAAAACATGGTGCGCCCGGCGGGAGTCGAACCTACAACCTTCTGATTCGTAGTCAGATGCTCTATCCAATTGAGCTACGGGCGCATATTAAGATGGTGCCGAGGACCGGAATCGAACCGGTACGGTAGTCACCTACCGCAGGATTTTAAGTCCTGTGCGTCTGCCAGTTCCGCCACCCCGGCATAAATAAAATAGTGGRGCGGAAGACGGGATTCGAACCCGCGACCCCAACCTTGGCAAGGTTGTATTCTACCACTGAACTACTTCCGCGAACATGCGGGTGAAGGGACTTGAACCCCCACGCCTTGCGGCGCCAGATCCTAAGTCTGGTGCGTCTGCCAATTCCGCCACACCCGCATAATAAAATGGTGAGCCATGAAGGATTCGAACCTTCGACCCTCTGATTAAAAGTCAGATGCTCTACCAACTGAGCTAATGGCTCATATAAACTATTTATATATGCTATATCAAGCTTGTATGAAAATGGTGCCGGCAAGAGGACTTGAACCCCCAACCTACTGATTACAAGTCAGTTGCTCTACCAGTTGAGCTACACCGGCAAGTGTAAAAATGGTGGAGGATGACGGGATCGAACCGCCGACCCTCTGCTTGTAAGGCAGATGCTCTCCCAGCTGAGCTAATCCTCCATATATAACTGCTTGGCGGCGTCCTACTCTCACAGGGGGAAACCCCCAACTACCATCGGCGCTGAAGAGCTTAACTGCCGTGTTCGGAATGGGAACGGGTGTGACCTCTTCGCTATCGCCACCAAACATAAAAGGAACGTTGTTCCTTCAAAACTAGATAATAAGAAGGTATTTCATTTTTTAAAAAGCGTTGGTTAAGTCCTCGATCTATTAGTATCAGTCAGCTCCACATGTCACCATGCTTCCACCTCTGACC
>NZ_JBFUIQ010000326.1:0-1392 GCF_056401795.1 Peribacillus sp. P4_D6 | reverse complement strand
AGGCAGCTATTCATTTTCTAAAGCTAGAAGCCTTGCCATATGAACTTGTTAAGTATACGGATGAAGAGCTCTTACTTTCCTTAAGACAAGTGGTAAAACGCAGTATAGGCTTAAAGAAGATACGAGCACTTAAAGAAGCAGCCAATCGTTCGATTGGTATTCGTCAAGGGGCAGCTATGGCGAAATTAGAGTTGAGAGCTTTACTAGAGAAGTATGATTTTATTCAAATGAAATTCGAAGAATTAGATCATCAATTAGATCAGTTATTAGACCATATCCCAGGCGTCACACAGATGTTAGAGGTGTCAGGAATCGGTCGAGATACAGTAGCAGGGTTTTTCGCAGAGGTCGGCGACCTCAGAGACTATCAACATCCTCGCCAAATCGTAAAATTAGCAGGTTTAAGTTTAAAAGAAAACACATCAGGAAAGCACAAAGGTCAGACCAAGATTACCAAACGGGGACGAAAGAAATTAAGGGCTCTCTTATTCCGGGCAGCCATGATATTGGTGGCAAAGAACAAGGCTTTTAAAGCTCTTCATATATATTACACAACACGTTCTCACAATCCCTTAAAGAAAATGCAATCTCTGATAGCTTTGTGTAACAAGCTTATTCGAATTCTGTTTTCAATCGGTAAAAAACAATTTACGTTTCAAGAAGACAAGATGTTAAWGGATATCCCTCATATGGCAACATTTGTAGCACATCAAACAGTCGCATAGTTCATCGGATTTTTATGGTTACACGGTCATTTAATTAACACTCATTTAAAAGTGAAGCACGGATTAGTCGGCAAAGCAACTAACGTGAGGACTTAGATCCTGTGGGGCAGCATGACCGACATCCACCTCATGGAAAGGTTGAACGAAGGAATGTAGGAGCATCGACTCTGTGAGACATGGGAGGGTTGACCTCCATGAGACATGTGGATATCCTAAAGTGCGATCATAACATTGCTTAAACCAATTTTTTCCTATGATTGGCTAGTTTAGCATACACTTTTTTCGATAAATCCCTATCCTAGAGGAGTAATGCCGAGCTTACATAGATAACGGTTAATGATATGACTATGAAATCCTAAGAATTCTAAAGCAATCGTGAGATTGTGTTTAGTTTATTGAGGGAGGTTAGTTCAATATTTCTGATGTGAATGGTTATGTAAACCTCACCTCACATGAATAACGATATTCATACATCATTAACATCAAAAGGATTTGAAAACGCCTCTTCCGATTCAATTCTAAAAAGGAAGTACCTGAAATATAAATATAATCGAAAGGAGTGAGACAACAATGGAAGCAAGTACCTTTTTAGGACTGTTTTGGGGATGGACGACGGTTATCATATCGGGAATACTTTTCGTACGTCCATCGGTACTACGTGAACTGA
>NZ_JBFUIQ010000325.1:0-1414 GCF_056401795.1 Peribacillus sp. P4_D6 | reverse complement strand
GAATGCAGAATGACCAAACCAGGTGATGTTATTGGTATTCTTAGAAGTGGGTTCTTTTGTTCCAATTACAATGGGACTGTCGGGCCTCCTCTTTGGATTAGGTTTTATGAAATCACGTAAAATGGAACCAGTATGCTTAAGACTCATCGCTTGACTGGCAGGAATCTGATTTTGGAATTTCCCTTTGGCAAAATTCTCTTTAGTAGTGAAACTTCTTACTTTTTCTTTGTTTGTCCGTCTTCCAAGCGGAGGATAGAGGTTAAGGAAAAGTAACAAGAGTATAAAAGTAGAAATGAGGATCTTAATAATTTTCATCATGATAGCTTCCTCCAATAGTAATCATAGCTTTTATTAATACATATCATATCATAGAATTTATACGGTTATTTACTATGATGTCCCACAAGATAAATGATAAAGATATCTGTAAAATCACATTGGGTGGAGTGTTTTTTCTTGTGGCAAATGTTTAAGTTTCACCCGTCTCAGGCAGGGAATAGAGGTATATATAATGAATAATATAGAGGACGGGATAAGGAATGTAGCAGCTGAATGGTAGGGGGATAAATCGATTGTTAATGTTTTTCAGAGTCTTTGTATGGGTAGTATTTATTGCATTATTAGCCTATGTCATTCTTTCTTGGAAATATAAAGAGAAGGTTAGTAAAAGGATTGAAGCGATTCGAAAAACCTGGTATATCATTTTTATACTGGGAGCACTGATTTATTGGAATTTCTATCCGATGAGCATTTTTAATGAGTGGGAAAATTTCTTGATCATGGCTATCGTATTCATCCTGATTGATATGTTTGTGTTCTTGAGCATGTATATATCGAAGATTGGCGATAACGAGCTATCCTATGCAACAAAAGCCGTTGCGGAAAGTGATAAACTATTAACGGATAATAGGGAAAAGGTCAAGAATATGTTCCATCTCCTAAAGAAAGAAGGAATACCTGAGTATTATCAAACGAATAAGGAATACTTGGCTTATTTGAGCATTCTCCTTCAAGCATATGCAGCAAAGGAAGGGATGAACGTGAAAATCCTTCCTTTCAAAACCGAACAGGACAAGCAGTCGGTGATAAATGGGGTTCCGAACTTGAATGGCAGTACCATTCGTGCTACATTGGAAAGAGAAGATACGTATTATAATGATGAAGAAAAAATGGCTCTGCAGCCTGTTAGTATTTTGATGGAACCCTATATCCTTGACGTTAAATCAGAAAGCTTCGTTTCAGAAGTCGATTGTTTATTGATAGCATTATTAATCATGATGTTCGATATGGTCATAAAACAAAAACCAGGTGGTGAAGGATAAATGAGCATTTATGATAAAGCCGGGAACGAAGTGTCAGTTGCCGTAATCAAACCACAGGTTAAAATACCCGATGTAGGTTTAAGTCCTCACAC
>NZ_JBFUIQ010000324.1:0-1420 GCF_056401795.1 Peribacillus sp. P4_D6 | reverse complement strand
ATGTAACGAGGTAGAAAGGTGGAAAAAATGACTAAACTTGAAGAGCTTAAACATGGGAAGCTGGTCGGCGTCATCCGCGGTGCACGCCCCGATCAAATTATACCAATCGCCCGGGCCCTGAAAGAGGGCGGCATCCGAACGCTAGAAATAACAGTGGAAACACCCAAAGTGTGCCATTTGATCGAAAAAGTGAAAGAGGAGTTCGGTGATGATATCATAGCGGGTGCCGGTACAGTATTGGATCCTGAAACGGCCCGTGCGGTCATCATGGCAGGGGCTGAATTTATCTTTTCTCCAACCGTCAATGTCCAAACGATTAAACTGGCGAAGCGCTATGGCGTTATTAGCATCCCTGGTGCGCTCACACCAACCGAAATATTGACTGCTTACGAGCATGGAGCTGACATTATCAAAGTTTTCCCGGCAGATGCACTAGGTGTTAGCTACTTTAAAAATCTTAAAGGACCGCTCCCTCATATTCCCCTTATGCCAACTGGCGGTGTCAACCTTGACAACCTCACGTCATTTTTTAAGGCAGGGGCCATCGCGGCGGGAGTAGGCGGTTCATTGATCAATCCTGCGAAATTGATTACAGGTGAAGATTACACCAGGCTGACAGAAACGGCAAAAAAATTCTCGGCTATCGTACAAAAAAGCTAAAGCCGTCCAGCGCTTATATGAATATCATTTCAATAAGCGCTTTGAATGAAAGTACGACTGCTTTATTTCCTCCTTTTCAATTTTTTTGTAGTCCATCAAGGGTGGTGTGATAATGCTGGTGGGCAGAGGATAAATTCAGCTAAACCAGAAAGGGGAAAAGTGATATGTTACTAGAAAAGTACAGAAATCTGCAGGATATTCTTCAAAAAATGGAGTCGGTTGTGGTCGCTTTTTCAGGAGGGGTGGACAGCACGTTTTTGCTAAAAGTAGCTATTGATACTCTGGGTTATGAGAATGTGTTAGCCGTTACAGCGGATTCGGAAACCTATCCATCGAGTGAGTTGAAAGAAGCCATTATGCTATCAAAATGGATTGGTGCAAACCATCGTGTCATTCAAACTTCGGAGTTGGCCATTCCTGGATATAAAGAAAACAATCAGAATCGCTGTTACTTTTGTAAAAGTAGTTTATTTGACCACCTGCTTCCTATTCTTGAAGAATATGAATTTAATAATATTATTTATGGAGTTATCGCTGATGATGCTAACGAATTTCGTCCAGGCATGAAAGCAGCTAAAGAAAAAGGAATCAGGGGACCTCTTCTAGAAGCCGATTTATTCAAAGAAGAAATAAGAGTATTGTCCAAGCAAGCCGGATTGCCAACCTGGGATAAACCGYCATTTGCTTGCCTATCCTCACGAATAGCATATGGCGATATCATTACGAGTGAAAAATTGACCAAAGTTGATAAATCAGAGGC
>NZ_JBFUIQ010000323.1:0-1422 GCF_056401795.1 Peribacillus sp. P4_D6 | reverse complement strand
CAGAGGTGGAAGCATGGTGACATGTGGAGCTGACTGATACTAATAGATCGAGGACTTAACCAACGCTTTTTAAAAAATGAAATACCTTCTTATTATCTAGTTTTGAAGGAACAACGTTCCTTTTATGTTTGGTGGCGATAGCGAAGAGGTCACACCCGTTCCCATTCCGAACACGGCAGTTAAGCTCTTCAGCGCCGATGGTAGTTGGGGGTTTCCCCCTGTGAGAGTAGGACGCCGCCAAGCCATWWAWAAAGATCAGCCATCCGGCTGGTCTTTTTTTTGTGTTCATAAGGTCATGGAAACAGCCATCTTTTTTCGCATACAGTGTCGCTTTCTTGCACACATAATTAAAGGCTGTTTAWATGGTCTTGTCGTTATTTKATTTCTCTTCATAYTGTAGTGTGATGATTTGTAGTATCCTGTAACGGTTTTATATGTCATCTTTATTTTYCTTTGTGATGTYATCATAAGGTGTGYAYCTATTTGAAGGTRCTGRTTTCTTTTTAATCAGCCGATAACAAACAAAGCATATTACAGTAATAACAAAYGGACTTTTAAGCATATGCCATTTAATCACTCCTTAAAAAGATTGCTTACTATTTCATCTCACTATATCGCCTACTATCCCTTTGTTCAAAACAACGATCTTTACAAAAACAGCGCAAAAAATAAAAATCATTAAGGTTTTGCAGGGATAGCTTCAGATCTGTCCAACTAGTAAAAAGGATCTTGAAGCATTCTTCACCTAACTTTAAGAAAAAGAATTATTTATTGTGAAATGTGTTGACTTAATGGTGGGAAAGGATTAATATAAATAAGCACCAACTAAGACAAACGCAAAAACATCATCGCTTTTGGCTGATTGCTGAAAGAAATAATAACTATTGACTTCTTACWATGAAAATGATAAGATGAAATGGTCGCTGAAAAACACAGCGATTTAAAATAAGTTAAAAACTTCGTAGAAGTTGACAACTAATCAATAAGATGTTATGATGAATAAACAGCCGTTCGAAAGAACGATTGTGGAGATTGCTCTTTGAAAACTGAACAAAACAAAGCGCCAACGTTAAATTTTAAGTGAGCACACACTATCAAAAAAGCAAATGAGCAAGTCAAACATTTCTTCGGAGAGTTTGATCCTGGCTCAGGACGAACGCTGGCGGCGTGCCTAATACATGCAAGTCGAGCGAATCTCAGGGAGCTTGCTCCCTGAGATTAGCGGCGGACGGGTGAGTAACACGTGGGCAACCTGCCTATAAGACTGGGATAACTTCGGGAAACCGGAGCTAATACCGGATACGTTCTTTTCTCGCATGAGAGAAGATGGAAAGACGGTTTACGCTGTCACTTATAGATGGGCCCGCGGCGCATTAGCTAGTTGGTGAGGTAATGGCTCACCAAGGCGACGATGCGTAGCCG
>NZ_JBFUIQ010000322.1:0-1465 GCF_056401795.1 Peribacillus sp. P4_D6 | reverse complement strand
ATCATCAGCGTTGAAATTTTTTTCTGCTTTGATTCAGCTAATTCTACTAATTCCGCTACATTTCGAAACATGATTTCTTCTCCTTCCTAAGTGGAAACGATTGCTCTATCAATCCACAATCCTTGCTACTTGAGTGATATTGGGGAGTGCTGTAATTTCAGCTATGACGTGATCCTCCAGGTTTTGGTCCACTTCAATCGTCATCAAGGCCATCTGCCCTTTCTCTTTTCGGGAGACTTCCATTTGGCCAATATTGATTTGATGCTTGGCTAATATGTTTGAAACATTGGCAATGGCACCAAATCGATCATCATGAACGACGAGTATGGCAGGGTTGTGCCCGGACAGCCTCAATTTAAATCCGTTCAATTCGACGATTTCGATCTTTCCCCCGCCTATCGATATTCCGACAAGTTCCAGTTCACCATCATCATCACCAACTGTTATTTTTGCTGTATTGGGATGTTCCGGTACTGCCTCTTCTTCTCGAAATGTAATTTTCATTTTCTTTTTGCGTGCTATTTCCAGCGATTCTTTGATTCTCTCATCAAATGTATCAAAATCAAGCAAGCCTCCTACAATGGCTACATCGGTTCCATGGCCTTTATAGGTTTTGGCAAACGATCCGTAAAAAGAAATATGGGCCCATTTTGGTTCCCGGTCGAATAAATTCCTGGCAACCCTACCGATCCTTGCAGCTCCTGCTGTATGGGAGCTGGAGGGGCCGATCATAACAGGACCAATTATATCGAATACACTTCTAAATTTCATGATTAGCTCCTCCTTCTATTCACTTGGAGTCAGTTTAATAATAAAGCCTGATATATTGTAATTACAATTATGCTGTCCGTAATCCTTCTTTTCATAAAAATAAATGCTCTTTTCGTAAAGATTGTTGTTTTTAAAACGAAACTATTTAAGATTGATTGGAGCGGAAGTGCGAGACTCCTGCGGGAGCAGCGGGACAGGTGAGACCCCACAGGCGTTTACGCCGAGGAGGCTCACCGCCCGCACCAAGGAAAGCGAGCATCTGGAGGGGAAATCAACCACCCCTCACTACCTGGTAAATAGCAACAAAGTATGTGAAAACAGCCAAAATAAAACTGCATAGCCTAATGACATATGCAGTTTATTGCCTTTTATTTTTTTCGGGATCCTCCAAACATTATGACGGATAGGTTTCCCTTATTTTCATGTTCTCTACTTATTCAATTGAAAAAATGAAAGAATATAAAGGTTGTTTCCCATTATGGACTTCAACTTCAACGTCTTCGAAATTCTCATTACAAAACGCAACAAGACTTTCGACATCTTCAGCAGTGGCATCTTCACCATATAAAATGGTAAGGATTTCTGAATCTTCGTCAATCATATCGGAAAGAAGATCTTTTGCCGCTTGAGTCATGTCTGTATCCTTCACCTTGATGGTGCCTTCAGCAATTCCCATGAAGTCCCCGGTCTCGAT
>NZ_JBFUIQ010000321.1:0-1471 GCF_056401795.1 Peribacillus sp. P4_D6 | reverse complement strand
GTGGAAAGATTGGCAAACACACTCATTTGCGACGCTTTTATTTTTGATAAAATCGTATTGGATAATAATGAAGTGACCAATGAAGCCAATATTCCCAAATACAAAATGGAACTGATGAATTCCATGCTCGACCATGGTGTAAAGAATTCCACCATCGTACCTTGTTTTAAATGGGTAACGAGTGCAGCTGCATTAAAAATGACAAAGCCTGTTCCCATCATGAAAAAGGACATTTCACCTGGTGTATGGGTCCTGGCAAGTGAACGGGTCATCGTTGTATAACAAGYAGTTGCAATACAGGATAGCAGGATCAATACCATCCCAAGCATGTCAGAAAAATTGATGCTGCTCCCTTTCATCACAAAAATAAAAATGACCCCAACTACCGACAAGACAATCGAAAGTTTTTGATATAAAGATGTTTTCTCCTTAAGGAAGTATCCAGCTATCATCAATGTTAGAATTGGAGTGACGGCTGACAGAATTCCAGCATCGGTGGATTGCGAATACTTAAGTCCGAAAGTTTGAAAGGCAAAGAAAAGAGTTGGGAATAATAGGGAAAGCGGTACAAGATTTTTAACCGACTCCCAAGAATAGTTCACCTTTATGACTTTTACGGCGACCAGGAATAAAATGATGGCGAAAGAAATCGTGAACCGGAACGCCAAAGTATCAAGCGGATTCGATTCAGCAATCGCCATTTTCGTGAATAAAAAAGATAGGCCGACAATACTTGAATGAAATAGCGCTAACATGTATGCAAATGATCGGGATTTCATGGCTGCAACTCCTCAACTAGATTACTATATTCCTATTTAGGTATAGTACCCTTTGCATCTGTATTGCAACCCAAGTTAGAGGTAAAAAACTGGTCTTTTTCTGGATATTTAACGAGTTTAAGCCTATTACAATAATGTATGGTTGAATTAAATCTGAATGCATCTTATCGTAAGAAATATTAATCGACAATGACAGAGTTTTTTGGATAGGTTTCTTCTAATTCAATACTATTGCAGGCAATTTGTTCTTCAAAAGCGGTCTGGGCTTTCTGTTTTCTTTTCAAATACATACTGATGGCATAAGCAACTGTGAAGTTTATCAATAAAGCAATTAAGCCTATATTAATATTCAAGAAATTCATCTGAGCCAGATGCATTCCTATGGCGAACAGATCCCCTGCAATGAGGCCCGCTGCAATACCTGCAGGTCTTATGGAGCGGAAAAGGAAAATCGATAATAATCCGGGCAGGAATTGCCCAAAACCATAATAGGCTGTGTTGATCAAGTTCAGCATCAAGCTCGGCGCCAGCAATGTTAACCCCATCGAACACAACAGATAGAAGGACACCAAATCAGCACAAACAACATGATAACAATATCTCTTTTATGAAGAATCATATTCATGCATTAACGGTGGTGCCCAGTTAATTTACTAACAACACTGTAAAGTATGATCATTTACCGTTTCATC
>NZ_JBFUIQ010000320.1:0-1473 GCF_056401795.1 Peribacillus sp. P4_D6 | reverse complement strand
GGTTATCTCCCGCTTCAATTAGATGGAGAATTGGTCTGGCTTACGAATCAGGCGAAAGCGGACTTTTTTCAAATACAGTGGCGAGGACGCCTTGGGAAATTATCCTTAATTTCAGAAAATGCCCGTTTTTCCCCATGTCGGTTTATAGCGTTTGACCTGCTTCGCATCAGCGGAAAAGACATAGCAGATAAACCTATGGTGGAACGAAGGGAATTGATGTTGAATATGGGGGAAAAACTCGGTCTTCCTATACCTCCTGATCCCAACGATAAGGCTTTGATACAATTAATAGAGAGTTTTGACGTTTTGGATATTGCCTTGAATAAGGTCACCTTGTTAGATGGCGAAGGGATTGTTGCCAAGGAAACTCGGGGTGCTTGGCAAGAAGGAAGACGTACAACATCTTGGATTAAGGTGAAAAATTGGAAGACCGTTTCTTGTTTCATCACAGCATTGCACAAAGAAAATGGCTACGTTTCCCTTGCAGTATTCAAAGAAGGTGCCGTAACGAAAATCGGAAGTGTCAAAAATGGACTGAGTGCTAGAGATAAAAGTATATTGCATCAATTGATCAAGCAAAATGCATCAGACGAAGACGCACAATTTTTTTATATCCATCCATCCATTTGCATTGAAGTTCAATTCTTGCACGTTTATGAGGAAAATGAATTGCGTGAACCTCAGTTTTCCCAGTGGCTTTTACAAACTTCTCCCGACGAATGTACCTGGGAGAAATTCGTGCTAGGCCAATATACATTTCCAGATACTGTACAAATAACTTCCAGGGATAAACCGCTTTGGAAAACAGAAGGTAAACAGGTGGTAAAAGTAGAATATCTTCATTATTTACGGGAGGTTTCAGCTTTCTTCTTACCCTTCTTGAAGGATAAGCTTCTTACCACGATCCGCTATCCTCATGGAACTTTGGATAAAGAAAGATTTTTCCAAAAAAACAAACCTGATTATGCGCCGGACTTTATAAAAACGTTCATGGATGAGGATATCGAGTATATGCTGTGTAACGACATTGAAACTCTCCTTTGGTTTGGTAATCAACTTGCATTGGAATTTCATGCCCCATTTCAGAAAGCCGGTAAAACAAGACCCGACGAAATCGTCCTGGACTTGGATCCTCCTTCCATCGAATATTTCTCTCTTGCGGTAAAGGCTGCACAGGAAATAAAAAAGGTGATGGAATCATTAAGGATTAAAGCTTTTGTAAAAACTTCAGGTAACAAAGGACTGCAAATTCACATCCCTCTGCCTGAAGACAGATTTACTTATCAGGAGACACGCATATTCACTGACTTTCTAGGTGATTATTTAACAAGTTCCAATCCGAATGATTTTACAACGGAAAGAATGAAAATAAATCGGCATAATCGACTTTACTTGGACTTTGTTCAGCATAGTGAAGGAAAAACCATCATTCTACCTTATTCCCCACGGGGAAATTCTTTCGCTGGTGTGGCT
>NZ_JBFUIQ010000319.1:0-1474 GCF_056401795.1 Peribacillus sp. P4_D6 | reverse complement strand
ATCCGCTCCCTTTCCGCCGRCTKTCTGCCAAGCCRYYTCAAAGCAAGCGCCTGTGGTGTCTGCTAGCTAGTACTTCGGCAGGAGTGTCGCAAATTTCTTCAATCTAATGAGGGTTTCATCCATATAAAAAGTAAAAAAAATGAATGATAACCGGAGCTTGTTTAAAATCATGGTTCAGGATGAGACCATTCCGAACCATGATTTTAAACAAACTGGAGTGGAAATCAACATCTGAAAATTGTAACCATACCCGAGGAGTTGAAGGTGTGTTTTGATTCAGGTGGTTTAGGAACATCAGTTACGTTTTCCGAACCCTTTTTGTCTACTAACTATCGCTTGGGGCTACCCAGGCGTTTTTTTTGTAGTGGCATTTTATTTATCAATTGATAAAAGTCAGATGATTACGAATTCTGAACAAGGATTCAAGGTATTAAATTCTTTATTGTGCTTTAAATGAATAAGGATTAAGATAAAAGAATCGAAAGGAAGTGGATACGAGTGAGCAGCAGTTCTTATGATCCTGAACCCAGAAAGCAAGAGGAAGCCAATATGATGCTAGAAGTCGAGACTGTTATTCTCCCTGAGTATCTGCTCGAAGAAGGTAAATAAGGCTTTCTCTATAGAAGAGGAGGTCAAAAAATGATTGAAATCTACAAGACGGATGATAACCGTCACCTGAACAATATCGAGGAAATGACAAAAGGTTCCTGGGTGAACATTGTCGCGCCCACAGAAGCTGAAATAGATTATATATGCTCGACTTTGAAGTTACCGATCAATTTCATGAAAGATCCACTCGATGATGAGGAAAGACCGCGAATCGAAAAAGAGGATGATAATGTTTTAATAATTGTCGACTTCCCATATTTGACCAGGGATGAAGCCGACTTACCGATTTTTGAAACGATTCCCATAGGCATGATCTTTACCAAAGACTGTTTCATTACGGTATCTCTGAAAGAAACTCCGATATTGGCGAATTTCAAAACCAATAAGATCAAAGGATTCTTCACCAATAAGAAGACGAGATTTGCTTTACAAATATTATTCGAGATTTCATCCTATTATTTACGTTACCTGAAACAGATTAACAAGATGACTAATGAAGCCGAACGTGAATTACATCAGTCAATGAAAAATAAAGAATTATACACTTTCCTTGCTTTGGAAAAAAGCCTGGTTTATTTTACGACATCATTGAAATCCAATCGTGTAGTCCTTGATAAGATTCTCCGATTTAATTATCTGAAAATGTATGAAGAAGATAAAGAATTGCTTGAGGATGTAATCATCGAAAATGCTCAGGCTATCGAAATGGCAGAAGTGTATCTATCCATTCTTAGCGGTATGATGGATGCATTCGCTTCGATCATTTCCAATAATGTCAATAATGCCATGAAGTTTCTAACATCAGTGACCATTATATTAACGCTGCCGACGATGGTGGCAAGTTTTTACGGAATGAATGTGGAAC
>NZ_JBFUIQ010000318.1:0-1483 GCF_056401795.1 Peribacillus sp. P4_D6 | reverse complement strand
GCTCCTATCCCAATGCTATTCCCTGAACCATGGATATTGGGAACAAGCGGGAAAAGTGCAAAACTTGCCGCTGAGAATGGAACTGCATACGCGTTTGGGGAATTCATGAGCGAAAATGATGGCGTGCAGAGTTTTAAACAGTACCGTGAGCACTTTCAAACAAAAGGGTTACTCAAAGCACCTAAAACGATTATTACGGTATCGGCCATTTGTGCTGAAACGGAAGAATATGCGAAAGAAATCGCCCTCAGCAACACCCTGTGGAAAATTCAAAGTGGACATGGGGAAAGAAAGCAAGTTCCAAGTATAGAAGAGGTAAGGAATCATGAATGGACTGAAAAAGAAAAAACACAGATGGAAACCTTGCATAAAAAACTGATTCTTGGTACCCCTTCACAAGTTAAGGATCGCCTAATGACGATTCAGGAGAAATATCAGGCAGATGAAATCATGCTGATAACCATCACTCATAAGTTGGAGGATCGGCTTAATTCGTTTCGATTGATTGCCAGGGAAATTCTTAACAGTTAATCCTTAAGCATTTTATGTGCATTTTTTGTGTATTTTCTATATGATGGCTTTGCGTCCGATTTATCATAATTGAAAGAAAGAAGATGAAGATATGAATGCTGATCAATATGCAAAAAAACTTGGCGACATTTCTTTTTCCGTTCTGGACCTGGCTTCTATTGTTGAAGGTGGTACAGTTTCGGGAGCTTTTAAAAATACAGTAGAATTAGCTAAACATGCAGAGCAATGGAATTACAACCGTTTCTGGGTTGCAGAACATCATAGCATGCCTGGGATTGCAAGCTCTGCAACGTCAGTGCTTATAGGCTATGTTGCAGGCAGGACGGAAAGGATTCGGGTAGGTTCTGGAGGCATAATGCTACCGAATCATGCACCGCTCGTTATCGCAGAACAATTTGGAACATTGGAAGCAATGTATCCTGGTAGAATAGATTTAGGACTGGGGCGTGCTCCGGGAAGCGACCAATATACAGCCATGGCACTTCGGGGTGATGTGCGTAATAACGGTCAGGATTTTCCTGAACAATTGGCGCAGCTCCGTAGCTATTTAGATGCGGATTCTAAACATAATCGTGTTCGCGCCATTCCTGGAGAAGGGCAGGACATCCCGATTTGGCTGCTTGGTTCAAGTGGGTTCAGTGCAGCATTATCAGCACAGCTGGGATTGCCATTTTCATTTGCAAGCCATTTTTCCCCTGAAAATACTCAACCAGCTTTAGCCCGCTACCGCAATAATTTCCAACCATCCGACGTTCTAGATAAACCTTATGTCATGGTTGGTATCAATGTTTTTGCAGCCGATACTACGGAAGAAGCGCAAAGGATTGCTACATCATATCAACAGCAGTTCTTGAATTTGATACGGAACACACCCGGCCAACTAGCTCCTCCAGTTGATACGATGGAAGGCCTTTGGACAGAATATGAAAAAGCCATTGTCATGAAGCAGCTG
>NZ_JBFUIQ010000317.1:0-1492 GCF_056401795.1 Peribacillus sp. P4_D6 | reverse complement strand
GATAAGGACAGGTTAGAGGGTAGAGGAGGTGTGTGTTGATGTCAAGAATCGGTGTTGAAGAATCATTAACGAATATTCAGGAAGCACTTCGTGAAAAAGGTTTTGATGTTGTGGAAATTAAACAAGAAGCTGACGCAAAAAACGTGGATTGTTGTGTGGTAACAGGTTTGGAAAGTAATGTGATGGGTATAAGCGATACTTCATTAAAAGCGTCTATCATTGAGGCAAATGGTTTAACGGCTGATGAAGTATGCCGCGAGGTTGAAAATAAAGTGAATACCATTCAATAGTTCAAAAAGTGCCTAAACCGATATAGGGTTAGGCACTTTTTCTGTTTATTCAAGGTTACTGTGCTATGGAAATTTCCGCAATCAACTCCACTGCTACATTCCCTTTGATCGCCCGGGAAATCATACATGAAGTCTCGGCTTTTTCAGCAAGTCTCCCCGCTTTTTCAACCACTTTTTCAGAAGTACCCGGCACCAATATAAGTGCGGGGCGATGAATGATTTTCTTATAGGTGAATACACCATTCGTAACATCCACTAACGCTTCCGATTGCATGGTCAAGCTCACCTTTTCTATATGGGACCGCTCTAACATGGCAGCATAGGTAATGATATAGCAGGTCGATGCCGCTCCAAGCAGCATTTCATCGGGATTAGTTCCAATCCCTGGTCCTTCCATTTCCGTAGGAATGCTTATCTGTGTTTGAAGATTCCCTGAATGAATCGTGCCGCTATCATTTCTGCCGCCAGGCCACTCCGCAGTTAAATGAAAGTGATGTATTGTCATTTTTTAACCTCCTTACTATTCTATAGTGTAAACGACAAAACAGGTTAAGTATCCGATTTTGCTCAATCAGTCAAATAATCCAGAGATTTCCAGAGTTTTTAAATGGCAAAGAATCCGCTGTGCGGATCTAAGATATGAATCGATCAAATAAATTACCGCCCTGCCGAATTACGTTTCCAGTAGGCTCAATTTCTGCTAGCTGACAGAAGCATGCTTATTAAATATAAGATACATGTTGATGAAACAAAAGGCAGAGGCATTAGGCTATTTTAAGCACAATATTGGATAGGCTTTTCTATAATGATATAGACGGTTTTATATAAATAATACTTCATTAAGGAAGGGCTGAAAAGTTGACTACATTGAGTAATATGTTCGATTTGACTAATAAAACGGCTATCATTACCGGCGGCGGCAGAGGACTGGGCAAACAGATCGCCATGGCGTTGGGAGAGGCTGGCGCAAATATAGTCATTGCTTCACGAAATCTGCCTTTATGTGAGGAGGTATGTGAAGACTTGCAATCGATGGGTGTTAATGCCGTTGCCTTTGAATGTGATATCACCGATGTGAGCGCCATTGACCATGTCGTTCAGGAAACGGTTGCTCAATTCGGCACGATTGATATTCTTGTCAATAATAGCGGTACGTCTTGGTCAGGTCCGCTTTTGGATCTTCCCAAGGACAAGTGGGAAAA
>NZ_JBFUIQ010000316.1:0-1514 GCF_056401795.1 Peribacillus sp. P4_D6 | reverse complement strand
GTATGTACCTGGCTCCACTTAGACTGCTTGCACTGGAAGTGTTTGATAAATTAAATGCGGATGGTGTACCTTGCTCATTAAAAACCGGTGAAGAAGAAAAGGCTATTGAGGGTGCGAAACATGTCTCCAGTACCGTTGAAATGTTTCATGAAAAAGACTACCATGAAG
The DNA here is from genome assembly GCF_056401795.1 of Peribacillus sp. P4_D6. Classification (NCBI taxonomy): domain Bacteria; kingdom Bacillati; phylum Bacillota; class Bacilli; order Caryophanales; family Bacillaceae; genus Peribacillus; species Peribacillus sp. P4_D6. The sequence continues at coordinate 1,346 of NZ_JBFUIQ010000316.1, read as the reverse complement.
TAATCGTCATAGATGAAGCCCAAATGATTGCCGATAAAGATCGAGGCTTTTCTTGGTTTAGGGCAATTACGCAAGCTAATGCGAATGAAGTACACATAATCGGGAGCAATAATATCAAAAAGATGCTTCTGAACCTTCTGAATGAAGCAGATTTAGAACTTCACGAATATAGACGGGAAATACCGCTTGAGGTGGAACAAAGGGAGTTTGGACTGAAGTATACCAAAAAAGGGGATGCCCTCATTTGTTTTTCTAGAAGGCAGGTACTGGAAACAGCATCCCGGCTTAAAGAGAGTGGACATAATGTCAGCATGATATACGGCAGTATGCCTCCTGAAAATAGAAAACGGCAAATAGAATTATTCAATCGCGGTGAAACATCAGTTGTCGTTGCCACCGATGCGATTGGAATGGGATTGAACTTGCCAATACGCCGCATCGTCTTTCTTGAAAATGAAAAATTCGACGGGACACGAAGAAGAAGATTGACTTCTCAAGAAATCAAGCAAATCGCAGGCCGAGCGGGTAGAAAAGGGATTTATGACACGGGGAAGGTAGCATTTACAGCAGAAATCAAAATCATGAATAAGTTGCTGGAACAGGTAGATGAGCCAGTTCAAACCTTCACAATCGCCCCAACCTCTGCTGTATTTGAACGTTTTCAAAAATATTACCGGAACCTGGGGACATTTTTCGAAATGTGGGAGAGGTTTGAGCCTCCTAAAGGCACAAAAAAGGCTTCGCTATCGGAAGAAAGGGAGCTTTACGAACTGATACGGGATACAGAAATCGAAGCTCGTTTTTCTTTAATGGATTTATATGGTTTCCTGCATATTCCTTTTTCGGCAAAAGAACCAAGTCTGATCAGACAGTGGCTGGAAACGGTCGAAGCGATTGCCGAGAACAGTGACCTTCCTGAACCGATCATCAAGACAAGGAATCTTGAGGAATTGGAGCTATCTTATAAAGCGATAGGTCTTCATCTATTATTTTTATATCGGATGGGTAAGCGTACGGAAGCTGTTTATTGGGAGCGTATCCGTGAAGAAATCAGTGATGGCGTTCATGATCAGTTAAAAGATGAAATGTTGAATTATCAAAAAAAATGCAAGCGCTGTGGAAAAAGGCTGCCTGATGACTCACGTTTTCAAATATGTGACGCTTGTTATCATAGAGGGATTAGAAAGACGCACAGATTCAATTAAACGAATTCTTTTAATAATAACCCGAATACATTGCATTCGGGTTATTGGTGTTTGCATAAATCACTTAGTCGTTCGTCTCAGTTTTGCAATAAACGCTGCTTGCCGCTTCATTCGTTTATCCGCTTTCTTGTCATGCACCAC
>NZ_JBFUIQ010000315.1:0-1578 GCF_056401795.1 Peribacillus sp. P4_D6 | reverse complement strand
GTGCAGGAAAGGTCCACTCTTTGAGCAAATTAAGCTGAGAATCCTGTTTCACTTGATTCATTACTATTCACCTCACCGCCGCAAAAAGAATTCTTTTTAAGTACAATTCTGGATAATTTTCGAAACTCCTTTAAAATTGTCGAATTTCGCTCCTAAAAAAAGTAGTGATGAAATAATTTTCATCACTACTTTACCTCAGTAAGTCTTAAAAATAACCTCTCCACTGATCGCTTCCCTACCTGACTGGTTAGTGGCCGCTACGTTGAAAAAATATCTATCCCCATTTTTTTCTTTTAGATCCGCTTGAAGAGTTATGACATCATTCAAGAAAACMATCCCCTTGAAACGAATCTTGTATTCTTCGATAAATCCAATTTCATAAAGATTACTGAATAGCTTTGCAAGGTTTCCCATCGTCCACATCCCATGTGCGATGATACCTGGAAGACCAGCATTTTTTGCTTCCTCATCAATGGTATGAATGGGATTGAAATCACCTGATGCGCCGGCATATTTAATGAGGTCCAGTCGTGTTACAGGTGCAAGCTCGATGGAATGTAACGAGTCACCAATATGAAGTTCGGTTAATGTCGTCACTTACTCATCACCATCCTTCTGATCGTTTCATTTAAAATGACAAGCTGTTCAGCAGTGAAGACAATTTCCCCATTTACATCCGTCCCATAATTTTTAAAGGCTAGAAATCCCATTTCCCCTTGTTTCCCTTTTTTCTCATAATAGTCTTTCACTTCCGTATAACAGGTGATTTCTTCCCCTACCTTAAGCGGCCTGTTATATCGATAAACCTGCTCACCGTGAATCAAGCCTTTATTCGGGAGATTCAAGCTTTCAATCGTCCCAAAATCAAAGACCCTTGGGAAAGTTGGTGGAGCGATATTCGTACCGTACCTTGATTGCCTGCCTGTTTCTTCATCAATGAAAATCGGGTGGGGATCACCAATCGATAATGCGAATTTTTTAACGGCTCCCCGTTCAACTATATTTTTAACGGGGTTGGATCGTTTTCCAATACTTTCGTTGAACATAACATCCCGCCTTTTCCCTTAATTTTTCGGACCGCCCGCAACATATAAAACCTGCCCGCTAATGAATGAGGATGCCTCATCGGCAAAGAATGCAACAGCATGAGCAATATCACTTGGCAAACCRCTTCTGGCAACTGGAATACTGTTTGCCCTATCCTGGATGAATTGTTCAAAACTCACTCCCACCCGCCTAGCTGTTTCTTTCGTCATTTCGGTTTCGATAAAGCCTGGTGCAACCGAATTAGCCGTTATCCCATATTTGCCAAGTTCAATCGCCAGTGTTTTTGTTAACCCCTGAAGCCCAGCTTTTGCGGCTGAATAATTAGCCTGCCCGCGGTTCCCAAGGGCCGAAGTGGATGATATATTGATGATTCTTCCGTACTTATTTGCAACCATATGCTTCTGGGCGGCACGTACTGCATTAAAAGTACCTTTTAAATGCACATCCATTACCGTCTGCCAATCAGAATCGGTCATTTTAAAAAGTAAATTATCCCGGATGACCCCAGCATTATTCACGAGAATATCAAGC
>NZ_JBFUIQ010000314.1:0-1598 GCF_056401795.1 Peribacillus sp. P4_D6 | reverse complement strand
CATGATAAGTTCCCCTTCCAACATTTCGAACGATTTATTGTTTTTATGTTATATGTAAATTCGTTTTCTTAAAAAGCATGTACATCACCAGAGTTCATTTTATTCTTAATTTTTTGTACATTGCTCAGTTCATCGGAAAATGAAAGAAATGACTTCCTATCATGTGCATCGAGTGCTTCGTTTACTTTAAAATTCAAATGGTTAATTTTAAGGTTCAAATCCAAAATGGAGCAAATGCTGCCCTTGGAATACAGTTCCTCGATATCTTCCACGTGCATAAAAAACTGAAACTCGTTGTTGACAACTATTAAAGAATGCCATCCTAGGCAATCAATGTACTTCCGTTCATTTGTAATTGTCCAAACATCTCCTTGAAGAAACTCAATTATATGTTGGTGCCTTTGACCCGGGCAGCAGCAGCTTACTTCATGCTGAAATAGTTCTAATATTATAAAATTTTTATCCATAGGTGCTCCTCCTTCACTCACATTCAGTTTTTTTGAATTCTTCTTCAACCTTGGCACTTGGTCAGTCCGTTCGTTTTTGACAGAGGTACCGCCTATTCGTAATTCATTTTATTAACATGCAGAGACTCAATCGAAATTGATAATCATTTTCAATTAGTATTTTATGTGATAATGATTATCATTGTCAATATGTTTTAGCTAAGTTTTCATATTTTTGTTTTGTTGCCTCGGAAAAATAGAAGCCTAACTACCGCTGCCAAGTACAAAAAAATACTCTGGAGAATAACTCATCCCAGAGTATTTTTTTTATGCTATACAACTATTTTATCGTCTTTATCCCTTACCCGGTTTAAAAGCAGGAAACTATCCTGCCGCTATATTCCTTCGCATTCTAAAAAGTGCATTCTTTATTCCTACACAACTTTTTATCCTTGTATTTTCCCATTAATGACAACACACTTCCCATTTGTTTGCTTCTTTATCATCCTTCCATCCTTGATGTATACAGTGTAAGTATTATTGACTTTAGCATCTAATCTTGCTACGTCTCCCGTTATTGCTATGATATTTTTGACAGCTTCCCTCTTCAGATTTTCGATAACTTTCTTTTTCCATTGTTCCCGTTTTTTTTCATCAACCATCAGGATCCCATCCTTCTTGTTTGATTTATATCTTCTCCCTGATATAGAGTATTACATTTTTATTATCTTGTTACCATTATGCTTTTCCTTATTAATCCGTTTCGAATTCTTTTTTTGTTTTCTAACATAGCAGGTTACGGTAAAATGAGTGAATGATTCAGGTACAAGCTTTTTTAGCAGGAAATAATCTATGGTAACTATGCAAGAGTTTTCCTCATAAAAATGTTTTATGGTATGATAGTTAGATTGTTTTTCCACCCTGTGACAACTTTACATTCATCAAGGAAAGAGGTATTTATGCACACCACAGAATTAACCAAGCGGCATTGGCTGCTCATCTTAACACTTACTTTATTAACATTTGTTCTCGGGACAAGCGAATTTGTTATCGTCGGGATCTTAACCGATATTTCCTCGAGTCTCCATATTACAAATGCAAAAGCAGGCACACTCGTTTCTGCGTTTGCCATTACGTTTGCCATTGCCACAC
>NZ_JBFUIQ010000313.1:0-1600 GCF_056401795.1 Peribacillus sp. P4_D6 | reverse complement strand
GCCCTTATACTGTTTTCCTTAAAGCTCTCTCAAATAAAATTAAGAACAGTATAAAGAAAACTCTTCGATTGGCGAAGACAGAGAAGCAGTTGCCCTTATACTGTTTTCCTTCTGAACTTGAACAGTAACAGTATAAAGAAAACTCTTCGATTGGGAGACGAAGGGGATGTTCATGAATTTGGGGTGTTCACTCGTGAATTCAGACTTTTACTCGTGTATTTCGAGTTTTCACTCATGAATTGGGGTGTTTACTCGTAAATCGATGCTTTTATTCGTGAATTTTGAGCTTTTACTCAGGAATTGGAGTGTTACTCGTGAATTTCGGGCTTTTACTCGTGTATTTCGAGTTTTCACTCATGAATTGGGGTGTTTAATCGTGAATCGATGCTTTTATTCGTGAATTTTGAGCTTTTACTCAGGAATTGGAGTGTTACTCGTGAATTTTGGGCTTTTACTCGTGAGTTTTGGGCTTTTACTCGTAAATTTCGGGCTTTTACTCGTGAGTTTTGGGCATTTACTCGTGAATTTGAAGATTTTACTCGTGAATTTATGCGTTCTCGTAAATTCGGAGCTTTTACTTGTGAATTTCTTTCATTTCTTTTGGGCGAAACAAGCAATACGAGTTGCCTTTATTTGTTTTTCTTTAATATTCCGGTTCGGATAAAAGAAACCAAAAAAAGACGGGATTCCTTTTTACAAAAGGAATCCCGTCTTTTTTAATTATAAATTATTTTGCAGCGCTGTAACGTTTTGCAACTTCATCCCAGTTTACAACATTCCAGAAAGAATTGATGTATTCAGGACGGCGGTTTTGGTAGTTCAAGTAGTAAGCATGCTCCCAAACGTCCAATCCAAGTAGCGGTGTTTTACCTTCTGATAATGGATTGTCTTGGTTAGGTGTACTTGTTACTTCCAACTCGCCATTGTTGACTGCAAGCCAAGCCCAGCCAGATCCGAAACGAGTAGTAGCCGCTTTAGCGAACTCTTCTTTAAAGCTGTCAAAGCTTCCGAATTTTGAAGTGATGGCATCCGCTAATTCACCAGTTGGTTGTCCGCCGCCGTTAGGTGAAAGGATTTCCCAGAATAAAGTGTGGTTAGCGTGTCCGCCACCATTGTTGCGTACAGCTGTACGAACAGCTTCAGGTACTGCGTCAAGGTTAGCGACGATTTCTTCTACGCTTTTGCTTAGAAGTTCTTGGTTGCCTTCAAGCGCATTGTTCAGGTTTGTCACATATGTGTTGTGATGTTTAGTGTGGTGAATGTTCATTGTTTCTTTGTCGATGTGTGGTTCTAATGCATCATATGCATACGGTAATTGTGGAAGTTCAAAAGCCATAATAAAATTCCTCCCTATGTAAGCTGTTTTTTTGAGGGCTTCAGTTCTCGAAAGATACCTAAAGCTCGCTAGCAATAGAGTATCAAATTTTTGTAACCGTTTCAAACCATATGCCTCAATTTTTCATTTTTCGATTATTTTTCCTATGAGAATACCACGAATATAAAATATCCTATCATCAGAAGCTGGATGATGCCTTTTGTGATTACGCTGCTTATAAAGCCTACAACGGAACCTAGGCCGATTTTGGAAGCAGTAACAGGG
>NZ_JBFUIQ010000312.1:0-1635 GCF_056401795.1 Peribacillus sp. P4_D6 | reverse complement strand
GTATTATCTATTGAATGGACTGGTCAGGCAGATCCTGTTGCCCGTAAAACTTCTACAGAGGTGAATGTTGATTCCATCTCAGTTTTAAAATAGTTGTTATATATATATATATATATATATATACCTTTAGCTTCATCCATAAAGAGGATGAAGTTAAGGGTTTTTGTGGTCGGAAAAGTGGGGGAAAGGTTCCCATAATCCTATCTTTAATAGCTATGTATTTCTTAATTAATCATTAGCCTGGTTAAATCCTTCCATATATCTAGTAAAAATGAATGCCTAAAAGTTAGAAATGTATGATTTTGTGAAATTATCGTACATTCAAATCATTGGTACATAAGGGTTTGAAGAAGGGGAGGTCGATGATGATGACACAACAAAAAAATGTGCAGCCGATCCGGGATCAGCAGCAGTTAGAAGATATGAAATGGGCGCTGAAGCGCCATTGTTCGGAGCGCGATTACATCCTGTTTGTTTTAGGCTGTGAGACCGGCTTACGTGTTGGGGACCTACTCAAACTCACCACGAAGCAGATCCTGACCTTAAAGGCAAACAAAACAAGATTCTTTGGGTCAAGGAAGGCAAATGCAAAAAATCTGCGACATGTATATCGCGAATTGCTTTGAAGGGGTCTTTGAGTACGCCCAAAGCGTCCCGAGTCCCTATTTATTCCCGTCCAGGAAGGGAGAACGCCCCATTCGCCGCCATAGAAGTTTCTTATGGAACTAAATGGGTAGGATAGTTGCATAAGAAGTAGTAAAATTGAGTTGATAAAAGATTGAAATCCCTCATCTTCCATTGTTTATAAATGGTACAATAGGGAAAATGAGGTGTGAGTATGAGGGAATTATTATGGAGTTTAAGTTTGGTTGCTATCATTGTGGTGTTAGGGGGATGTTCAAGTTCCTCTAAAACTTCGGGTTCTCCTGAAGCAAAAGACGTTGGCTATCAATATCAAATAGTAGAGTACGGTGGATTAAGTGATAAACGAGCTGTATTGGATAAAGATAATGTCAAAAAGATTGAAGATATTATAGCAGACGTCAAATGGGATAAAACAGTTTCAGTTGATAAAGGTAGCAAAGAAGATGCTGTATTTTGGTTTATAGACCAAGATAACAAGGAAGGGCAGAAATATAAGGTCTGGTTCAACGAAACTAACTCCGCAGACGTGCAAGATGGGAAGCAAGTATGGGGCGTTTTGGAAGGGAAAGACGGTGAAACATTATCCTCTATTTTCAAACTTAATGATCAGAAATAAAGAATAGAGAAATATTAAACTACCGGGTGTGTTAGTTCTGGTCGGGAGCTACCAATACGGTAGCTTTTTTCTTAATGAGTTAACGGGGCAGGATACTTCAAGAGAGATACGTTATAATTATGGTCAATTTTAAGGGGGACTTTTGAAGATGGAATAGGGGTGACATTTTGAATAAATGGGCTAAATTATCATTAGCGTGCGTGCCTTTTGCCTTTTTAACCGCATTGAATGAAGCTACGTTAGAAATAGGCGGCTCGGCTAATCCTATTTGGATGATTGGGCAAATCGTGCCTTTTGTAGGGTTTATAATTGCTTTTGGTGCAAGTAACAATAAGCAACGTTTTATGCTTGCATTGTTTAATATAAGTTATTAC
>NZ_JBFUIQ010000311.1:0-1648 GCF_056401795.1 Peribacillus sp. P4_D6 | reverse complement strand
GGATGACGGAAAGAAATGAAAACAATGAACAAATCGCTTCATCCAATCTAATGGCAGATCAAGAGGTTCCCGTTCAGCAGGAATTTACATCAGCCAAAAAGGCTGTGGGTGATGATGAAGTCAAAAAAGTGCATTTTGCTGGTTTTTGGATGAGGTTTTGGGCCTATTTAGCCGATCTATTGGTTATTGGAAGCTTGAACCGGATTTTGATTCATCCCATCTTTAAATTTTATGAAGGGACAGATGACCTCTGGTTCTCCGCAGAGGGCTTCTTAACGGGGATCGTATTTTTCTTATACTTTGTATTGATGACCAAATTCTTGAATCAAACCCTTGGCAAGATGATTTTTGGACTGAAAGTGGTTGCCTTGAAGGAAGAGAAAAAAAACATTTCATGGAGCACGATATTGTTCAGGGAGCTGATTGGCCGCTATATTTCAAAAGTAACCTGGATTGGATATCTCTTGGCAGGCCTATTACCGAAGAAACAGGCTTTGCATGATGTCTTTGCAGACACGGGCGTTGTGTTGATCAGAAGATGATTTCTTCCATTCATAAATCTGTAAGAGCGTGATTTTCGCTTTTGCAGGTTTATTTTTTTTTGTATATGCCGATAATGATAGGCTGAAGGGGTGTAGGTGCATGAAGTGGCTTTTGATGATTATGGGTATCCTCATTTTGGTGCTGCTTATTGTTATTTTTACTAAAGTAAGAGTGTCCATCGACTACAAGCGTGTCCAAGCGAATGACCTAATACATATTAAATTATCAGCTTGGTATGGGCTTTTTCACTATACATTCAAGGTTCCGGTCATAAAAATGGAAGATGACTCGGGAACTGCAGTAGTAAAGAAAGAGCAAGAAATGAACGGAAAAACAAATAAGGTAGAAATGAAAAAAATCACAGCCGAAGATTTGCGGGACGGATTCGCAGACATTCTGGAAACGCTTCAGCATATAATCGGATTCCATAAGATCGTCCGTAAATTCGCTGGGAAAATCCAAGTCAAAAAATTCACCTGGCATAGTAAGGTCGGTACTAAAAACGCTGCACACACCGGTGTTTTAACTGGTGCATGCTGGGCACTTAAAGGTTCAATCATCGGTTTGCTGACAACCTATTTCAACTTTCGGATCATGCCCTCCTATTCCATTACACCCGACTTTCAGAGATGGCAGGCAAATACGTCGATTTCCTGCATATTACAGTTCAGAATCGGGCAGGCTATGGTGACTGGAATAAAACTGCTTCGTTATTGGAAAGGCGGAAAGCCGCATTTCAAGTCGAGTAAATTAGCGAAGCTATCAGGTGATTCCAATAAACAATCGTTCTAGAGTGGAGGGAATTTAAATGTCAGATCATCCGATCCAAGGTTTAATGAAAGAAGCGATGGAAAATCTTAAAGAAATGGTCGATGTGAACACGATCATTGGGGATCCGGTAGAAACTCCGGATGGAAGTGTCATTTTAACTGTATCCAAAGTGGGGTTTGGTTTTGCAGCCGGTGGCAGCGAATTTGTGATGGATGGAAACCATCAAGGACAGCAAGGCGGTTCCAAGCAGCCTTTTGGCGGCGGTAGCGGCGGTGGGGTCTCCATAACACCAATTGCCTTTTTGATTGTCGGTTCCCATGGAGTGAAAATGATT
>NZ_JBFUIQ010000310.1:0-1674 GCF_056401795.1 Peribacillus sp. P4_D6 | reverse complement strand
TACATACCCTGAATACCATCCAAATGAAGGCAATAGCACATTCAGGGCCGATATCGATGTCTCTACATGTGGAGAAATATCACCCCTTAAAGCGCTTAATTATCTCATTCATTCCTTCGATACCGACATTATCACGATCGATTACCGAGTAAGAGGATTTACGAGAGATAAAGATGGGCGGAAATTGTTCATTGACCATGATATTAATTCCATTCAAAACTATATTCCTGATGAAGTAAAAGGTTTATATGACATGATCGATGTAAATGTATACCAGGAAAATATATTCCATACGAAATGTAAGCTGAAAAGGTTCGATATTAATAATTATTTATTCGGTTATACAGAGGAAAAGCTGAATAAAGAGGAAAGGCAGGAAATTATAGAAAGGCTTCAAACGGAAATGGATGAAATTTTTTATGGTGCCAATGTTCCGCATCCAATAGTAAAAAACAAGCATGCCGATTAAGGGATGCTTGTTTTTATTGAAAAGTTAATTTAAATGGAAAGCCTGAACCAATACATAGCCGAGGCAACTCAATAATATAGAGCCGACCAGTCCAGCAATAAAAGGTTTACCGCCATATTTCCTAAAAGTTACAAGATCAATATTCAATCCTAGTCCCGCCATCGCCATTGCCATGAGGATATAGGAAAGCATAACAAGCTTTTCGGCTAAAGGTTCAGGAACTGCACCTGAAGAATAAATGGCACTCATCAATAAAAAACCAAAAATGAACCACGGTATCTGAATGGATTTCCAGGAAAATTTCTTTCCGGTAACCGTTGATCGTTCTTTCCAATTCATGATGAATCCAATTAAAATGGCAACGGGAATGAGCAGGGCCACCCTAGTCAATTTGACCACCACTGCCAAGTCGACAGCCTCATTTCCCCCTGGTGCCGCAGCAGCGATGACGTGAGCAATTTCATGGAGTGTTGCACCCGAAAAAACACCATATCCTTGATTGGATAACTCCAATAATGGATATAGGATCGTATATCCGAAAGTGAAGGTTGTACCTAATACAGCAACCGTCGTTACAGCTATTGCTGTATCTTTTTCTTTTGCTTTTATTTGGGAGGAAATTGCCAGTATGGCAGCAGCTCCACAAATTCCCGTTCCGCAAGCTGTCAATATGCCAAGCTTTTTCTCAACATTAAATAGGCGGGTCAATCCATAAACTACTAATATACCAAATGCAAGACTAATGGCACCAACTGCAAATGTTTTCGGACCGGCATAAATAATATCCTTTAGGTTCAAGCGCATACCCAATAAGATAATGCCCACTCTCAAAAGGACTTTACTTGAATAATTTGTCCCTGCAACGGCGTAAGCCGGGACACCGATTAGCGATTTCCAAACAACACCAATCAGTATTGCAATGACTAGCTGTCCCATTATATGAAGGAATGGAAGCACCGCTAAGTATTTTGCTGCAATGGCAATTAGCAAAGTCAATGCTATTCCTTTTGTAAATCCGAGTTTTCTAGTTTCAACTTTTATTTGTTCCAGTGTGATCACTCCATCTATGTTGATGCTTTAACTTTAAAACTAAATTAAAAATAAGTGAAATATATTTTTGCTATTTCAATGATTACTTCTACTTATGATAAAATGAAACGCATAGAGAAATAGGGAGGTAACAATGGATCCGTTAAAAGTATTCG
>NZ_JBFUIQ010000309.1:0-1678 GCF_056401795.1 Peribacillus sp. P4_D6 | reverse complement strand
AGAGTAACCTTCATGTTTTTTTACTGTMATCCTTATTGGATGGAAGAAATTTGCGACACTCCTGCCGAATAACTGGCTWGCCGAGACCCCACAGACGCTTGCGTYGAGGAGGCTCAGCAGACAGTCGGCSGAAAGGGAGCGGATTTYTGAAATCAASTGRWRYTTWTTYAARAAAAAAACYGCAGGSRAAYGCGWTTYCTTCGTATATRTCTAAAWACAAGACAAGAGTAACCTTCATGTTTTTTACTGTMATCCTTATTTGATGTCGCAGCTTATGCATTCAGAAACACACTCTTTTGTAGGTTATTGTTATATTGTGTCAGATTATACTAAGAATTCTTTACATATTAAAGGGTTCAAGTCTTAATTGGAGAAGTATATAATTATGATGTTTTTAGCAAAGGATTACTGACTGCAAGGATTTTGACGTAGAAGGAGGGCTCTTAATTAAAAAGCAGCTGTTTAAACTAAGTATATTTTGCTTTATAATCTTTGTTCAAACATTATGGTCTCCCGCTGTTTTTGCTGAAGAAAAAACATTTATAATTGCTGGAGAAAGTGCCCTTCCTCCATTTTCATTTGAAAATGAAGCTGGTGAACTGACAGGCATCAATATTGATTTAATGGAGGAAATAGCGAAATATAATGACGTAGATTTCAAATATATTCCGATGAGGATGGAAGAAGCCGAAAAAGCCTTAAGTAACGGAACAATTGATGCAATTGTTGGAAGTACCTATAATACCGAAAAAGATAACCAATTTGATTTCACGCAATCCTATTTTACAATGTCCCAATCCATAATCATTCCTAGTAAAAGGAAACAAGATATTCATACGTTAACGGATCTACGTGATTCACATGTTGTCCTTGACCATAACACACCAGTTATCAGTACATTTCTCAATATGAGGAATACAAACTTAACGACCGTTTCAAATCAATACTCCGGAATTTTAACATTATTGAACAACCGAGCTGATGTGTTCATCGGAAACAAATGGACTGCTGATTTCTATTTAAAAAAATTCCGCCAAGAAAAGAATTACATCATTCTTGATGAAGTCATTGAACCTGCGGATTATACGATTGCAGTGAAAAAGGGAAATCAATCGCTTCTTTTCATGATGGACAATGCACTCACAGAACTTAAGGCAAACCGAAATATCAATGGGATAATCGATAAATGGGTAATGCCGCAATCCAATCAAAAAATTGCCAGACTCGAACAATTCATATTTTGGTTGATCATAATCTTAACTGCCGTGGCCCTTATCCTTCTAATCATTTACATATGGAATCAAAAGCTAAAAAAATCCGTACATAACCAGACTTTGAAATTACATTTATTAAATAAGGATTTAGAGAAACAACGGCAAAACATCGCTAATGCTGAAGCGTTCAAAGATCAAATCTTAAACAATATCAATAATGGCATCATAACATTCGATCTCGATTTCATGATTACCAGCTGCAATGCAAAAGCATCGGACATTCTTAACATTTCCAAGGAAATGATTCTGAATCTTACGAATCATTCGCAATTGATGAAGAATTTCGAAGCTTTACACCAAGAACAAAATGAGAATAATTGTACGGGTTCTTTTCGAATCTTGGTATTAAATGAGGAAAATGAACAGAAGGTGATTTCTTATTCGATGCATAAGATGTTCAATAC
>NZ_JBFUIQ010000308.1:0-1696 GCF_056401795.1 Peribacillus sp. P4_D6 | reverse complement strand
AACTGAAATAGATAAACAACCACCTAATGCACTTAATAATAGTTCAGCTGGGCTTGGACCCTTATCAGATCCTGAGAACCAATCTGGCTCATCAATGAGAACGGGTTTGTGATCACCTACTTGTGCTTCAGCGTAAAATCCACCTTTCCATTTTACCGAAGAAGAATATCCTGCAATTCCTTCCTCAGGATTTTCCTTAAAATTTTCTACTATGTTTTCAATAACTTTTGTATCGACTCCATTAATTTTTGTCATTTTTATATCTCCTTCATTTGTTTTTTTAATTAGAATTATCTCTCTACACTTTCGTTATCTAATAAATGTTTTTACAAAGTCCTGTTTTATGATCTTTTAGGGGGAATGACACAGCTGCCATCAGGAGTATCCGCCGATAGAGCTTCTAATTTGGGTGCTGGATTGTCTTCTTCCAAACTTTATCTAGCGCTTCAGAAAATGCTTGCGCTGGCTGTACTCCTGAGACAGCATATTTTTGATTGATAATAAAGTATGGAACGCCCTTAATACCATATCTCTTGGCTTCATATTGATCATCTTTTACGTTTTGTGCGTATTGTTTCTTATCATTTAATGCTTTCAATGCTTCGTCTCTATTTAAACCAGAAGCTTCTGCAATATCAGCTAGTTTGTCTAGATCCTCCTACATCTTTAAACTCCTTAAGACTTATTCATCATATGCAACTAATGCATTCACTCCATGAGAAAGAGCAGACCCTGCTTTTAATGCTGTTGCTACCATAATAGATTCAGCGACTTCTTCCCTCGTTGCYTYTGCTTTTTTGGCTGCTTTAGTGTGGATATCAATACAATAAGGGCATCCTGTAGTATGCGCCACCGCTATAGCAATCAACTCTTTTTCCTTCACACTAAGTAATCCCGCCTTCATCGCTTTTTGGTCAAATGTCACAAACGCTTTAAAGACATCTCCATCTAACTGAGAAAACTCTTTTAGTCGGTTGATATAAGAAGCTCGATATAATTCATCATCAGCTGTTTCATCATAAGCGTTTAAAGCATTGACACCATGAGCAAGAGCAGATCCTGCTTTCAGGGCTGTTGCTACCATAATCGATTCGGCCATTTCCTCTTTGGAAGCTCCATGTTTTTTTACTTGTTTAACATGAAAATCAATACAATGGGGACATCCAGTCGTATGAGCAACTGCCACTGCAATTAATTCCTTTAATTTAGCTGTTAACTTTCCTTCAGCTAGCGCTTTTCTGTCAAAGGTTAGAAATTCTTTAAAGATTTCAGGTGAGAGTGTACTAAATTCACCTAAACGGTTCATATGTGACTTTTTGTATAAACTATCGTTTTGATTCATAATTAATTCCTCCAATTTTTTTATTTTACACCTATTTGTACCTACCGTTTGGTACAAAAGCAATAGTAAAGTACCAAGGTAGATCAATGATGTCAAATATATTACATTGTCTTACTTACTTCAAGAAATATCAGGTTTCTTTAAGCCTCATTATTTAGCTCAGCCTAAATCGCATATTTCTACATAACTGTCTACCATAGTAGGATTTTCATGCAACCCTTATCTCCCATTATTTAATAATTAGAGAATAACATTAGATCTTCCTTATTCTTTAAAGGGATCATTGTAACCCTCCTCCTATCAACAAACAAATATCTGTACTGTACCTACTAGTTGGTACAGACTTATAATAAT
>NZ_JBFUIQ010000307.1:0-1697 GCF_056401795.1 Peribacillus sp. P4_D6 | reverse complement strand
GGGGCAGCATTCCTGTTAGAAGGATGTTCGAAGTCTTGAAAGAAAAAGAGCCCTCTTGTATGATGCATGAGTGTCAACGACCATTGACTCAGCATCAAACAAGGAGGACTTCTCTATGCAGTTTAAATGGAATGAAAAAATTAATCAAGTTACTGAAAATACACTCGTTGTTGGTATGGATATTGCCAAGCATGTTCATTACGCTTGTTTTGTTGATGAACGAGGGCGCGTGATAGAAAAAGCCTTCGCAGTACRTCAATCAAAAGAGGGCTTTGAACACCTGTATGAAAAGATTCGTCAAACGATGAAGGAAGCTAAGAAAACAGAAGTAATTGTTGGAATTGAGCCAACAGGCCACTACTGGATGAACTTAGCCAATTTCTTAGATCATTACGGCATACCACTAGTCATGGTGAATCCAATGCATGTCAAACGATCGAAAGAACTGGACGATAATTTACCGACAAAGAACGATAAAAAAGATGCATTAGTCATCGCTCGTTTATTGAAAGATGGGCGTTTTAGCTATCCACGTTTATTAAAAGAAGTAGAAGCAGAACTTCGTATCGGATCTACTCTTCGTTCAAAGTTAACGGAAGATTTAGCGAGTATTAAAAACCGAATCATTCGTTGGCTTGATCGTTATTTTCCCGAGTTTACTCAAGTCTTTCCGGCTTTCGGAAAGATGGCTCTAGCTACATTGGAAATGRCTCCGTTGCCACAGGATATCGATGGAAAAAGTGCTGAGGAGCTTGTCTTTCTTTACCGTAAGGTAAAGGGAATGAGAGCTCCACAGCTACCAAAAGCAAAACTACTCATTGAAGCAGCGACGAAYTCMATTGGACTGACAGAAGGGACACAGATGGCCCGACATGAAATTGCCACGCTCCTGCGTCAGTATCGCTTACTAGAAAACGAAATTGAATCTGTGAATAGTCAATTATCCGAAATGGCCCAAACAACTATGGAATATGAGCTGCTGGCTTCAGTTCCAGGATTAGGAGATGCAACCATTGTTGATTTGCTTTCAGAAGTTGGAAGCTTTTCACTTTATGAAAATCCACGCCAATTGATTAAACTAGCGGGATTAACATTACGTGAAAACTCATCTGGTCAGCATAAGGGACAAAAACATATCTCCAAACGAGGAAGAAAGCGACTTAGATATATTCTTTTCAAAGTAATAGTACCACTCATTCGTCACAACAAGGGGTTTAAACAGCTTCATGAATATTACACAACACGCCAACAAAATCCCTTGCGCGGAAAGCAATCGATGGTGGTACTCTGCGGTAAATTGTTGAAAGTATTGCATGGTATTTGTAAAAAGAAAGTCCATTTTAATGAGCAGAATATGATAAAGGATCTCTACTGCCTCTCAGAGGCAGCGTAAGCATTTCTAACTATCGATTTATAACAAGAAGGATGACACGGAGAAGCCAGCAACATTACTAAACTAAGACCAAGAGTCCCCGGGGCAGCTTAGCAGGCCTCTGCCTTATGAATAGACCGAACGAAGGAATGTAAGCGCAAATGACGCTAAGAGACATGGGAGGGTACGTCATCATAAGTTTCGCAGAGATCTATTGTGCATCACATAGTGGAGAAAATAGCTAATGATTTCCATTAGTTTTAGCGAAGCGTACGCTCAATTTACTAATAAAAACCAGAATTTCAATACTCTGTTTAAAAGTAGA
>NZ_JBFUIQ010000306.1:0-1719 GCF_056401795.1 Peribacillus sp. P4_D6 | reverse complement strand
GGCTCAATTCCAACAATTACTTCTGTTTTCTTAGCTTCCTTCATCGTTTGACGAATCTTTTCATACAGGTGTTCAAAGCCCTCTTTTGATTGAYGTACTGCGAAGGCTTTTTCTATCACGCGCCCTCGTTCATCAACAAAACAAGCGTAATGAACATGCTTGGCAATATCCATACCAACAACGAGTGTATTTTCAGTAACTTGATTAATTTTTTCATTCCATTTAAACTGCATACAGAAGTCCTCCTTGTTTGATGTTGAGTCAATGGTCGTTGACACTCATGCATCAT
The DNA here is from genome assembly GCF_056401795.1 of Peribacillus sp. P4_D6. Taxonomy (NCBI): domain Bacteria; kingdom Bacillati; phylum Bacillota; class Bacilli; order Caryophanales; family Bacillaceae; genus Peribacillus; species Peribacillus sp. P4_D6. The sequence continues at coordinate 1,430 of NZ_JBFUIQ010000306.1, read as the reverse complement.
ACAAGAGGGCTCTTTTTCTTTCAAGACTTCGAACATCCTTCTAACAGGAATGCTGCCCCTTAAATTCCATAAAGAAAAAGCTGCCTTAAAGAAAATTTCACATTATCTACCTCAGAGAATATGGAGTTTAAGTGCTACAATTATCTTGAGGTGGTAACTTTGTTTATTTCTCCAATGCTCTTGCACAAAATAGAGCAGCCCTTCGATGATGCGCAATTCATAACGGAACTAAAGTTATCAAGACTTAAATTATAAAAAACCTTAATAAATAAAGGAGAGCACATACTAACCATGTATAGTATGTACTCTCCTTTTATCTTTTAATGAACTAACGTACCTGTTAGCTGAACAGGATTTTTTTATTTATGCTCTTTAATTGTATAAACCCAAAATCTAGATGCAAAAAAACCGGAATGGTAGATGGAGTGAATGTAGATACCTCTACCGCACTCACTGCTATAACCAACTTTTCCCGGTTAGTCTGTAACATTACTCAAATTTTATTTATGCTGTAGGAGACGGGAATCTAGCTCCTTCAAAGCGAGTTGCTTTCCCTGGCAAAAGGACACCCGGAGTTGTACTTGAAGCAAAAACTTCTACGGTATCTCCGGCATTTAAATTCACTTTGGCACTAAGTGATATAACTAGAGTTAAATCACCAGAATCGCCTCTAGTAAATTCATCATCAGTACCGACTGATGAACCATTAACTTGAATTTGAACTCGAACCTGATAAGGAACCCCGATAGGATCAGGGAAAAAATTAAGAGATGTAATAAAAAGATATACACCTGAATTTTTTGCGGTGAAGGTTGAAGTAGATGGGTCATATTCATTTCCTAAGTCAAGTAGTTCATTTGGAAAAAATACCTTAGCTAAAGGAAGTGTTCCAGCTAGTGGTTGAAGAACGGTTGAACCTTGGGTAGCTGCACTAAAAGCTGAATTAGTTTGTGGAATAGAGACGCCATTTGATGAAGTATCATTGGATACATTTACATTCACAACTGGATTACCTACGTTTGAAATAGTATTGGTATCATTTTGAGTCCGGTCCTGAAGTTGCTCTTGTTTTTGTTGCTGTTGTTGAAGTTGGAATTGAATATTTTCCCTCTTACAACAATCAGCGTGATGGTCATTATCGCAGTGTTTCTCCTTCTTACAACAATCAGCGTGATGGTCATCATCGCAGCGTTGTCCCTTCTTACAACAATCAGCGTGATGGTCATTATCGCAGCGTTTTTTCTTCTTACAACAATCAGCGTGATGGTCATCATCGCAGCGTTTTTTCTTCTTACAACAATCAGCGTGATGGTCATCATCGCAGCGTTTTTTCTTCTTACAACAATCAGCGTGATGGTCATCATCGCAGCGTTTTTTCTTCTTACAACAATCAGCGTGATGGTCATCATCGCAGCGTTTTTTCTTCTTAC
>NZ_JBFUIQ010000305.1:0-1744 GCF_056401795.1 Peribacillus sp. P4_D6 | reverse complement strand
TCATTACTTAAACCTTGTTCAAGATAAGCACCCGTTAGCTCAAAAAAAGTGACCTTTAAGCAAAAAAACAAGGTACACTTTGGTGTGCAGTTTTTTTCTTTCCTTAGCTGCAACAAGTAGGCTTTTTCACGGCAGATCGCTTACACTCTATGGATCACTTTTTTGTTTTTATCCATTTTATTATTCGGTTGAGTGGTTACTTGCGTTCCAAAAAGGAGTTCGAATGAACGCAAAGTGGGGTGAAATCCAAAACATGATTAATTTATTTTCTCATCAAATATATTAATCTTTTAAACCCTTCCCATCGAGAATTTTCTGCATGCATTTTTCGATTCTTGACTCTCGGGTTTTGGATTGTTTGGCTTGTGAAAAATAAAGGATGTATGCTCTTTGCCTTCCTGGGGTCAATGCTTCAAAAGCAGTTTTCAAGGCAGGGATGTCATCGAATTTATTGTGAAGTTCTTCAGGAATTATGAATTCTTCATTCTTTTTAAATTCCACTTCCAACCCGGCTTTTTCAACTTCAATGGCTTCATGAATATAGGCTTTCAGAATGGATTCCGTTGCAACTATTTCTTGAACATTAGTGAACCGAATCTGGCGCGCTCCCTGTACATTCTCCGTTTGTTGAATTAGAAGCCCGTGGGCATCCTGTAACAAGGCACCTTTGTGAAACAGAAGCGCACAATATTCTTTAAATCCATGTATTAAAACGATGTTTTTATTCTCAAACGTGTAACAGGGATGCATCCATTTAAATTCTTCAGTCAGTTCACAGTCAAGAACGATATTTCTTAATGTCTCATATTCTTCTTTCCACTTATTAGCTTTACCTAAAAATTCATCAACCTTAGGATTTGTTCTACTTTTTGTCATCACGGAACACTCCTCTTTCCGAGCAGTTTGCTTTTTTCTTATATGTTAGCTAAATACTAAAAAACAAGGCAGAGGTTTGGTCTTACAATACCTCTAACACGTTATTAAGTTCTTCGCCCATTTTCGCCCAACCATATTTCGCACCATTGAACGCTTGATCTTCTTTTTCGAATCCTGTTTGTTCGAGATGTAAGTGGGTTGTTCCATCTTCGTGCTTTAAGGTCCATGTGACTGTAGTGTTTATACCGCCACCTACCCAGGTGTAAGATAACTTATAAGGCTCCTCGACTTCAAGAACTTCGGAATCAATAATTAAATTCCACTGTTCATTCCGAAACTGGAATTTATGTCCGACGACAGGTTTAATATCATTAGCCATTACCCATTTCCCAAGAGTATTTGCATCCGTTAAGGCAAGCCATACCTTCTCGATCGGGCTCTTAAAATTAAAATCTTGTGTTACTGTTAAACTCATTACTATTCCTCCTCTAATATTTGATTTAAAAGTGATATTCTTTCACTCCAGAATCTTCTGTAAAACGATACCCAATCCTCAATTTCTCTCAACGGACCAGCATTCAGTCGATAACGGGTTTCCCTGCCGACTTTTCTGCTGATTACTAGACCTGCCTCTTTAAGGATTGCCAAATGCTTTGAAACCGCAGTACGGCCCATTTCAAAATGTACGGTTAACTCATTTAGTGGCAATTCCTCCACGTCTGCCAACAAACGTAGCAATTTACGTCTTGTTGGGTCAGCGATGGCTACATAAATATCACGTTCTTGATTTTTCTCGTTCAAAATCACCCACCCTTATAATTGGACACCAATTGGTGTCTTTTATTATATGACACTGATTGGTGTCCTG
>NZ_JBFUIQ010000304.1:0-1812 GCF_056401795.1 Peribacillus sp. P4_D6 | reverse complement strand
ATTCAATACCAAGCGGTTTTCTATATGAGGGTTTTCCAAAAGCACAATCCATGAATATCCCGCATATATCCGTAGCCACAACAGCAGGAACCGGTTCTGAAGTATCCCCGATCGCAGTCATATATAATGAACATAAAAATGTCAAAATGAATATATACAATGTTTTTTTAAGTTCGGATGTTGCGATTCTAGATCCCGAGTTAACAGTCGGACTGCCGTCTGACATTACGGCGTTTACTGGTGCCGATGCATTGACACATGCATTTGAAGCGATCATTTCACCTGCTGCGACAACAATAACCGATGCATATGCATATCAGGCCATTCGAGTTATTGAAAGAAATTTACCGAGGGCCGTAAAGGATGGAACGAATATTGAGGCTAGAATGGAAATGCTGCATGGAAGCATGATGGGAATCACTGCATTTTGTAGTGCATTGAATGCGATTCCTGTTCATAACTTTGCCCACGCATATGGGGCGTTATTCCGTATTCCGCATGGACTGGCCAATGCCGTATTATTACCGGTCGTCATGGAATCAATCCCGGATTTATATCTTCAAAAGGCCCATTTGATAGCTGAAGCCTTTAGTGTGAAAGTACAGGATGAAGATTCAAAAAGGATCTTAGCGAAAGTGGTAGAAAAGCTACGTGTTTTCCTATCTGATCTTGGGCTGCCCTCCGACTTCAGCGCCTATGAAATTAACCAGCCGGATATGGAAAGAATTCTGAAAGCAGTAATGACCGACCCAGCTGCCGCTAATTACCCGATGTCGGAGGAATTAATAATGTCAGTTGTTTCAAGAGTTTCACCCGTAAGAATTAACTTATCTAAAAAAGCCAGCCCGTAAAGGTTGGCTTTTATTGCGTTGTAACGTGTTAAGTCCCGAATTTTACCATTCAAAAGTTCATTTCTTTATCTGATGTCTAAGAACTACAGTGATAGACTCTGGTTAATGTTTTTTTCCTAAGTTTTCCTGTGCCATCTTTATAAGTTCCTTGACCATGCCTCCGCCTAACTTTCCGCCTATTTTTCCATTCTGCTTGGATGTCAGTTCACCGTTATAGTCTTTTTTCAACGGTACGCCCAGTTCTTTTGCTACTTCAAACTTTGCCTCTTCGGGATTCTTTGTGCCAGCGATTTTGGCTTTTAAATCATCAAGGCCTTGTCGCGCTTCAGATACCAATATTCTCCTTCTCCTTGCCATTTAGCAATACCTCCTCCTATTTTTTTCTTAGGTTATCCTAATGAAATGAAAATGATAAACCTGATTTCCAATTCGAAGAAGTTTTAGTTTATTTAAAGCGGGTAACATATAATAAAACGACGATTGAAGGAGAAAATGATGCTGACTGCGAATTCAAGTTTGTTAACAAAAGAAGATATGACAAATCCCGATCGAGTGCCGCAATGGCTAATCAAGGAATATCAAACATTCCATGAAACAGTGACCGATAAAACCTTTCCTTGTTATTTTGGTATGAAAGCTGAAAATAAAGGGGAACTTCGTTATGCTTATATCACACAGGAAGATTGGTCCAATCTCCCTAAAGCAGTGGAAAGCTTTCTTGRTTTGTTTCAGGAACCACCATATATAAGGCATGGACTTTTCGTTTTTATGGAGCCTGATTCGATAGAGGGTGATATAGAATTTTACCGTAAAAGGTTTTGGGAGATCCTTCAATACCTGCATCAAGCGGATGAAAAACCTTGGCCAATTGAAAAGCCGAAAGATCCGGATCATTATTTATGGGACTATCATTTTGCCGGGGAACCAATCTTTGTCTTTGGTAATGCACCTGCTTATAAAC
>NZ_JBFUIQ010000303.1:0-1821 GCF_056401795.1 Peribacillus sp. P4_D6 | reverse complement strand
CTAAAAGTTCCAGGTATTGTACCCAAATTGAGCAAAACTCCCGGAAGTATTAATTGGGCTGGTCCAAAACTAGGAGAGCACACAGAACAGGTTTTAAAGGGGGTTTTGGAACTAGCAGAGGATAAATATGATGAGTGGCTCGCTTCCGGGGTTATTTCAGATCATGAAACTAGTAAGCTGAAAAATAACAGTACAAAATGAGGAGATGAAATAAAATGAACTTACCAAAACGTGTTGAAATCATAGAGTCTGGACCGAGGGACGGAATTCAAAATGAAAAGATCTTTATTCCAACTGACTCGAAATTGCAATTGATACATGCACTAAGTGAGACGGGGATTAAAAGAATGGAGGCTACTTCATTCGTTTCACCCAAACATGTACCACAAATGGCAGATGGAGCCGAAGTTTTTAGAAATATCAACAAACGTGAAGATGTGCAATACATGACATTGATTCCGAATAAGCGGGGATTTGATTTGGCTAAAGATGTAGGGGCAACCAGCTTAGCCTTGTTTGTTGCGGCAAGTGAGACGTTCAATAAAAAAAATGTAAGGATGTCCATTGAAGAGTCCTTATTCCAGTTATCCTCTGTCGTAGAGGAAGCTAAGAATGAAAATATGTTCATACGGTTCCATATCTCAACAGCTTTTTATTGCCCATATGAAGGTCCGGTTCAGGAAGGGACAACCCTTGGCCTTGTTCATGCATTAGAAAAATTAAATGTGGACGAAATTGTGCTTTGCGATACAATTGGCAGAGCTAATCCTAAGCAAGTATATCATTTGTTCGGTAAAACCTTGGACCTCTCACCCACAGCGAAAATAGCAGCCCATTTCCATGATACTTATGGTTTATCAAAAGCCAACTCATTAGCAGCATTGCAAGCAGGTATCACTTCTTTTGATACTTCCATAGGAGGATTGGGCGGTTGTCCTTTTGCGCCTGGAGCGGCAGGAAACGATGCAACTGAAGACTTTGTATTCATGCTTCATGAAATGGGAATAGAGACTGGTATTGATTTTGATAAACTCATGCATTGTGTAACTCTGATAAAAAAAATGACGAATCGTACATTGACTGGCCACCTCCACAAAATAGAAAATCCATACTCCCCAGAGAATAATACCAATGATATTGTAAAACAGAACTCTTAACCGTTTTTTCATACAAATAAATATCACTCCCTCCATATAAAGTGCAACTGGCGATTTCTCTTCATGACAAATAATGTAACCGTTTTCTCGGAGCGTTTAAAAGGTTTATAGAATTTTTCTTCAAACCCTTTCGTTTAAAAGATATAAAGGCTACAAATAAATCATTTACAAGGGGATATGTGAATGGCTATTTTAGGGTTTCTGATGATTGGTACATTTCTTTATTTAGTGATGTCAAAACGAGTTTCTGTTTTAATCGCATTTGCACTTGTGCCGATTATATTTGCACTTATCGGCGGTTTTGGGTTGGAAATAGGGAAAATGATGTTGGATGGAATCGCAAAAGTTACACCGACGGGTATTATGATTGGTTTCTCCATTTTGTATTTTGGTTTGATGATCGATAAGGGCTTATTTGACCCAATGATAACCCGGCTCATTCGTTTTGCAAAAGGAGATCCTCTAAAAATAGTAATGGCCACGGCTATCATAACTTTAGTTGTTGCTTTGGATGGGGACGGTTCTGCAACTTTCATGATAACAGTCACCGCTTTGTTGCCAATTTATACGAGTTTGGGCATGAGCTCACGTACATGAGCTGGAGTAGTGGCGTTGGGGGCGGGGGTCATGACTATTGTTCCATGGGGAGGGCCGCTCGCTAGAG
>NZ_JBFUIQ010000302.1:0-1828 GCF_056401795.1 Peribacillus sp. P4_D6 | reverse complement strand
ATTAGAAATAGTAAATATACTTAATGGCAAATTAATTATAAGATAAATTCATATTATTCAAAAAAATCTAAGAAAGATACTTTAACATTCGGAATAGATACAAGATATCTACTTAGAAAGGGGTATGAAATGTCCAAAATATCTTTTATTAAAGGAATTGTAACCGTTCCCATTGTTTTTGTTTTACTGGCAGGTTCTTCTGTTACAAATGCTGCTTCAGATAAGCCAATGCCGGCAACAGATACAACAATCTCAGCAAATAAGGCTTTTTATGAAAAGTTGAATTTTACAGACAAGGAAGATTTCAAGAATGCACATAAAGGATTCATTGCGCCTTTGAATATGAATCCCATTAAAAATTCAAAAGGTGACGTGGTATGGGATAGTAATCGATATTCATTCATCAAAGAAGATCAGCCGGCAAGCTTTACTGTAAACCCAAGCTTGTGGAGGCAAGCTCAGTTACAAAATATAACAGGCTTATTTAAAGTGGTGGATGGCGTTTATCAAGTTCGGGGCCAGGATTTATCAGTGCTTACCATTGTGGAAGGAAAAACAGGATTAATAGTTTTGGATACACTTTCTACAATTGAAACGGCCAAAGCCGCCATGGAGCTTTATTTTGAACATCGGCCCAAAAATCCAGTAAGTGCAATTGTTATTAGTCATAGTCATGCGGATCACTTTGGTGGTATCAAAGGCATTGCTCAATACGCTGACAATCCAGCTAAGGTGCCGATTATTGTCCCAGCAGGTTTTAACGATGAAGCGCTAAGTGAAAACATTCTTTTAGGCAATATAATGTCTCGCCGTGCAGGTTATATGTTTGGAAATCTCTTACCCGCAAGTGAAAGGGGATTTGTTACTTCTGGTATTGGCCCAGGATTAAGTAACGGAACTTTTAGCTATTTACCTCCAACAATGGAAGTGAAGGATGATATTCAAACGGTGGAAATAGACGGAATTACATTTAAATTTTTATTGACGCCGGATTCGGAAGCTCCATCTGAAATGCATTATTATATCAATGATTACAAAACTTTAGTGGTAGCGGAAAACACCGGACACACGTTACATAATATTTATACATTAAGGGGAGCTAAAACCAGAGATACCCTAAAATGGGTGAAAGCACTTGATGATACAGTTGATCTGTTTGGAAACGAAGATATAGATGCTATGGTTACGGCCCATACATGGCCCGTATGGGGAAGGGACGATGTTCTGGAGCAGTTGGAAAGTCAGCGTGATTTGTACAAATATATTCATGACCAAACCATACGATTAGCTAATTTAGGACTTACACCTGATGAAATCGCGGAAGAGTTAAAGCTTCCTGAAAAGTTGGATAAAGTCTGGGCCAATCGGGGGTATTACGGAACATTGAAACACAACGTAAAAGCGGTGTATAACTTTTATTTAGGATATTTCAACGGTAATCCATCCGACTTGGATCCATTACCACAAGAGGAATCGGGCGCTAAATATGTACAGTATATGGGTGGGGAAAAGAAGGTCATTAAACAGGCAAAACTTGATTATAAAAGAGGGGAATATCGCTGGGTGGCTCAAGTCTTAAAGCATGTCGTCATGGCCAACCCGAAAAATACAGAAGCAAAAAATTTATTGGCTAAAGCTTATGAGCAATTAGGATACACAGCTGAATCTTCTTTGTGGCGTAATTTCTATCTTACCGGCGCAGACGAGTTAAGGAATGGTGTGGCAGATTCAAAGGGAAGTGGCGGAATGATGAATCTCGATACGCTGCTCAATATGCCAATGGATGATTTCCTGAAATTCTTGTCCATTAAATTAAACGGAATGAAAG
>NZ_JBFUIQ010000301.1:0-1848 GCF_056401795.1 Peribacillus sp. P4_D6 | reverse complement strand
CCGTGATGGTTTAAAAGGGTTTGTCATGAATGAACATGATAAGGGATTCGTCAATGGCAAACCAGGAATGGAAGATATTATAAAAAAGGGCATCGCTGGTGGTTTGAAATATGATGAAGATATCGCCACATATCAAAGACCAGATCAGGTGATCAATTATGTTGAAGCACATGATAATTATACGTTATGGGATAAGCTGCTCATCACTAATCCAGATGCTACGGAAGAAAAACGGAAACAGATGCATAAATTAGCTTCGGCAATTGTCTTACTGTCACAGGGAATTCCCATGATACATGCTGGACAAGAGTTTATGCGCACGAAGGATGGAGATGAAAACAGCTATCAATCTTCTGATTGGATTAACAGGTTGGATTGGAAAAGGAGAGCGGAGTTAGATCGGGAAGTGGAGTATATGAAAGGGCTGATTTCTCTCAGGAAAAATCATTCTGTTTTTAGGTTAAGCACACCCGAAGAAATTGAGGAGCAATTGCAATTCATTGATGCTCCGCCAAATGCGGTTGCATTCACCTTACAACATCAAGATTATAAAATGGCAGTGATTCATAATGCAAATTGGGACGCGATAACCATTACTCTTCCGCACGAAGGTAATTGGTCCGTTTTAGTGGATGGTCAGCGTTCGGGCCTGGAAGAAATTGATAGGATTAAAGGGAGTCAGATAACCGTTGCCCCTTTAAGTTCGCTTGTATTGAAAGCAAACACTAATCAATGATACTAAAGTCGAAGTGAGTGAATACATGTCTCACTTCGGCTTTGGTTCATTTTCTAATATGAAATTGGTCAAATGAAGACTTCCATTATTCACTTTCACAAGTTTGAGAAAATTTGTGCGAGGGTAGAAAATACCAAATAATGAATTTTATCGTTTTTTAAGAGGGGAGCGATTATTTTGCCAGAGAAAGTGCATATAAAAATCAATGGTGCTGAGACCAGTCTGGAAGGTAATCAAACAATATTACAAATGCTGACGGATAGCTCCATTGAAGTCCCGAATGTTTGTTACCACCCTAGCCTAGGTCCTATCGAAACATGTGATACATGTTTAGTGAGCGTTAATGGGGAACTAGTTAGATCTTGTTCCACCAAGATCAAAGATGGAGATGTAATCGATACAGTTGGACCAGAGGTAAAAGAAGCACAGGTCATGGCGATGGACAAGATATTATATAACCATGAACTTTATTGTACGGTTTGCGATTATAATAATGGCACTTGTGAAATACACAATACCGTTAAGGAAATGAAGGTAAATCATCAAAGTGTTCCTTTTGATCAAAAACCCTATGAAGTGGATCGGACAAATCCATTCTATCGATATGACCCAGATCAATGCATCCTTTGCGGCCGTTGTGTTGAAGCTTGTCAAGATGTACAGGTCACAGAAACATTGACTATTGATTGGGAAGCAAAACGTCCGCGTGTCATTTGGGATGATAATGTTCCGATCAATGAATCTTCATGTGTGTCATGTGGGCACTGTTCCACAGTTTGCCCGTGTAATGCAATGATGGAAAAAGGGATGGAGGGTGAAGCCGGATTTTTAACTGGCATCGCTAAACAAACTCTTCGACCTATGATAGAAATTACGAAAAATGTTGAAACGGGTTATGGCTCGATTTTAGCGATTTCAGATATGGAATCCGCCATGAGGGATGCAAGGATCAAGAAGACAAAAACGGTTTGTACATATTGTGGTGTAGGATGCAGCTTTGACGTTTGGACCAAAGACCGTAAAATCCTTAAGATCGAACCGCAAGTGGAGGCACCTGCAAATGGAATTTCGACTTGCGTTAAAGGGAAATTCGGATGGGATTTCGTGAATAG
>NZ_JBFUIQ010000300.1:0-1850 GCF_056401795.1 Peribacillus sp. P4_D6 | reverse complement strand
ATATAAGGATCATTCATATATAGATACGCTGTACGAAATCGTACCTGAATTAAAAAATGCAGAACCAGGAAAATTACAATCTGAGAAACTGCCAAAATTAAAAAATATCATCGTTTTAGGTGAAAAACGTTATCCCGGAACGTTTTCATGGGATGAAGTCATTAGCGGAGGCGAATCCGTTTCGGAGGAATCGCTCGACATGAGGATGGAGGAATTGGCTCCAGGTGATGTGATTAACATGCAATATACATCAGGGACGACAGGATTTCCAAAAGGAGTGATGCTGACGCATTCCAACTTGGTCAATAACGGATTGAATGTCGCAGAGTGCATGAAGCTGACCGAAGTCGACCGGCTATGCATCCCGGTTCCGTTTTTTCATTGTTTCGGCTGTTCCCTTGGTACGATGGCATCTGTTTCAGTTGGAGCAACAATGGTGCCGATTGTGGAATTTAATCCACGCGTTGTCCTTCAGACAGTTGAAGCCGAAAAATGTACGGGGCTTCATGGTGTACCGACGATGTTCATTGCTGAACTTAATCTCGATGACTTTGACCAGTATGATTTAAGCTCGTTACGGACTGGTATCATGGCAGGCTCCACATGTCCGATTGAAGTCATGAAAAGCGTGGTGAATAAGATGGGCATCACGGAAATCACGATTACTTATGGTCAAACGGAATCTTCTCCAGGAATTACGATGACAAGAACGGACGATCCGATAGAACTTCGTGTTTCTTCAGTGGGAAGGGCTTTGCCGAAAGTGGAAGTGAAAATTGTCGATCCGGCTACAGGGGAGGAAGTCCCGCGGGGCATGCAGGGAGAACTCTGTTCGAGGGGATACCATGTAATGAAGGGTTATTATAATAACCCGGAAGCCACTGAGCAGGCGATTGACACGGAAGGCTGGCTTCATACGGGAGATTTGGCAGTGATGGATGTGAGGGGTTATTGCAAGATTACCGGCCGGCTGAAAGATATGATCATTCGCGGAGGGGAAAATATTTATCCCCGTGAGATTGAAGAGTTCCTCTATCAACACCCTGCAATTGTCGATGTCCAGATACTCGGCGTTCCAGATCAGAAATATGGGGAAGAGGTAGCCGCATGGATCATTTTGAAAGCAGGAGAAACCCTTACGGAGAAAGAATTGATAGAGTATTGCAAAGGGAAAATATCTTTTCATAAAATTCCGCGTTACATTCAATTTACCGATGCTTATCCAATGACTGCATCCGGAAAAATCCAAAAGTATAAGCTTCGGCAGCAAACTCTTGACCTACTAACGGAACGCACTAAATAAGGAGGATATCGAATGATTCGAAAAATTCTTATCGCAAACAGGGGAGAAATAGCATCACGCATTATTCGTACATGCAAGAAGCTGGGAATACTTACTGTCGCTGTCCATTCGGAAGCAGATTCGGATTCGCCTTTTGTGGGATTGGCGGATGAGGCATATTTATTGGGTGGCCCGAGAGTACAGGAAAGCTATCTAAACGTCAATAAGATTTTGGAAATAGCTAAGGAAACCGGAGCGGAGGCCATTCATCCTGGATATGGTTTTCTTAGTGAAAATGCAGATTTCGCACGTTCATGCGAAGAAGCCGGCTTGATATTCATTGGTCCCAAACCAGAGATCATTCAGCAAATGGGCAATAAAGTCGAGGCGAGGAAAAAGATGGAGCAAGCCGGACTTCCATTGGTGCCTGGATTTTCACGACCGTTAATTGATAGTGCAGAAGCGGCAGCTGTTGCCGAAAAGATTGGCTATCCAGTCATGTTAAAAGCAGCAGCAGGCGGCGGGGGAATCGGCATGCAGGCCGTTGCTAATGAAGATGAACTAACCA
>NZ_JBFUIQ010000299.1:0-1882 GCF_056401795.1 Peribacillus sp. P4_D6 | reverse complement strand
GGTCGGTACATGGAACAAACAACATTCCTCTTGAACGGTTCCACTATCAGTCAGCACACAAAAAGCGTTTTTTTCAAGCTTTACGAAATCAAAGAAACCAAATGGCTCATGAAATTCAATTAATGGATGCACTTCTAATTTGGGACTGAGTTCAATGCGGGATTTTGTCCGGGGATGTAAACTGCATATGATTCTTTTTTGATAGGTATCGGCAACTGAATTAATGCCTTTCATAATTTCCAGCAATCGGTCCTCATGGTCGACATTTTCAGCACGATGGGCTGTAACGAGAAAATAATCCTCCTTATCCAGGTTCAATTTTTCCAAAATTACACTTTGCCCAATCTCATTGTCGTAATGGTTCAAGACCTCGCATATTGGGTTTCCCGATAAATATATTCTTTTACTCGGGATACCTTCATTCAAAAGATTCTCTTTACTTTGAGGAGTATAAGGTAGATTAAAGCTTGAAACAGCATCAATAATACGACGATTTTTTTCTTCAGGCACTTCCAAGTCAAAACAACGGTTCCCTGCTTCCATATGAATGACTGGTATGCCCATTCTTTCTGCTAAGATGGAGCTGAGTCCGGAGTTTGTATCCCCCAACACTAATACTTTGTCGGGTTTTTCATTTAAAAAAATGGTCTCTAATTTTTTAAATATGGCTGCTAACTGTTCACCGAGGGTTTGCTGTTGATTCAGCAAGACATAATCAGGCGTTCGTACCTTTAGCTGTTGGAAGAATATTTCACTTAAGGTTGAGGTGAAATTTTGTCCAGTGTGCACTAGAATATGTGAATCGGCATATTGATCCAGTTTCTTTATGATTAGACTTAATCTGATGATTTCAGGTCGAGTCCCTAAAATAGTCATTACTTTCACGATTTGCACTCCCTACTCTTTTCTGGTTTATGGCCTCACCGTCTACCCTTTATTGTATGCACAGACAATCCTATTGACATAGGCTAACCTATTAGATTTCGCCTCAAATTGAATGGATAACCGATTAATAAGCCATTCCCGGACAACCTGGATTTATTAACAGACTTTTATTCCTTATTGAAATATTAATCAGACATGATGTTATACCGAACTCAATATTGATTGAACTCCTTTCTATTCTATTAAAAAAGCTATATGTCCTTGTTAGGACATATAGCTTTTTATCATTTTTGGAATTGTAATTGATGCAGATTGGCAAAAATGCCCCCCTGCTTAAGTAAGTCATCGTGACCGCCTTCTTCAGCAATTCCTTCTTCCGTAACAACCACGATCTTGTCAGCGTTGCGAATGGTTGCCAATCGGTGTGCGATGATTAACGTAGTTCTGTTTTCAGCTAGTTCCGTAAGAGCCTGCTGGATTATTCTTTCCGTCTCCGTATCGAGTGCAGAGGTTGCCTCATCGAGAATTAATATTGGCGGATTCTTCAAAAACATCCTCGCAATTGCAATTCGTTGTTTTTGTCCTCCCGATAATTTCAAGCCTCGTTCACCTATTTGAGTTTCATAGCCTTCTGGAAGTCCTTCAATGAAAGTCTCCAAATGGGCTTTCCTTGCGGCTTCTTGAATTTGTTCATCCGATGCTCCAAGCATTCCGTACGCAATGTTCTCTTTTACAGTTCCTGTGAAAAGGAATACATCTTGCTGGACTATGCCAATTTGTGAGCGCAATGACTTTTTCGTCATTTCACGAATATCAATTCCATCAATGGATATTGAACCGGCCATAACATCATAAAAACGCGGGATCAATGAACATATGGTCGTTTTCCCAGCTCCTGAAGGCCCGACAAAAGCGAYGGTTTCACCAGCTTTAATTGTTAGATCAATTCCTTTTAAAACCGGCTTTTTGTCTTCATAGTTAAAAGAAACATCTTTAA
>NZ_JBFUIQ010000298.1:0-1888 GCF_056401795.1 Peribacillus sp. P4_D6 | reverse complement strand
CCCCGTGTTGGCTACAAGAATTAAGCGTTCCCATAAACTGGGGAAACAGAAGCTGATAGTCGCAGACATCAGAAAGCATGAAATGGCTGACCGGTCCGACCTCTTCATCCAGCCTGCTCCGGGATCGGATATGATATGGCTTTCGGCCGTCACTAAATATATCGTCGATAAAGGTTGGACAGATAAAGACTTCATCAAAAATCGTGTAAATGGGATGGAGGAATATATCAAGACTTTAGAACCCTACACAATGGAATATGCGGAAAAAGTAACAGGCGTAACTAAGGAAGAGTTAATTACGTTGGCAAAAACCATTCATGAAGCGGGAAGCGTTGCAGCGCTTTGGGCCATGGGCGTTACCCAGCATGGCGGAGGAAGTGATACGAGTACTGCAATTTCCAATCTCTTGCTCATAACGGGCAACTACGGTAAACCAGGAACAGGCACTTACCCTTTACGCGGACATAATAATGTACAAGGTGCCAGTGACTTTGGCAGTATGCCGGATCGCTTGCCAGGTTATGAAAAAGTAACGGATGAAAAGGTACGCGCGAAATATGAAAACATCTGGGGTACAAAAATTCCTGAAAACCCTGGCCTTAATAATCATGAAATGGTCGAAGGGATTCATTCAGGTACCATTAAAGCCATGTACTTAAAAGGTGAAGATATGGGTCTGGTCGATTCGAATATCAATCATGTCCATAAAGCATTTGAAAAACTGGACTTCTTTGTGGTACAAGATATCTTCTTATCAAGAACGGCTGAATTCGCGGATGTCGTCCTTCCCGCAAGCCCAAGCTTTGAAAAAGAAGGTACCTTCACGAATACCGAACGCCGTATTCAACGTCTTTATCAAGTCTTTGAACCGCTTGGCGACTCAAAGCCTGATTGGCAAATTATAATGAATGTCGCTAATTCGTTAGGAGCCGGCTGGAATTATGAGCATCCAAGTGAAATTATGGAAGAAGCCGCTAAATTATCGCCTTTATATGCTGGAGTAAGGTATGAACACTTGGAGGGTTATAACAGTCTTCAATGGCCAGTGACGCCAGATGGTAAAGATACGCCACTGTTATTCACGGAAGCTTTTCCGTTTCCCGATGGAAAAGCGAGGTTATTTCCAGTCGAATGGACCAAACCGATTGACTTTGGGGATGAGTTCGATATCCATGTGAATAATGGCCGTTTATTGGAACATTTCCATGAAGGAAACATGACCTATAAATCAAAAGGCATCAGTTCCAAAACGCCAAAGGTCTTCCTTGAGGTATCCCGGGAATTGGCAAAAGATAGAGGGCTTGAGGATGGCACCCTTGTTCGGCTTACTTCACCGTATGGACATGCAAAAGTGGAATGTCTGATTACGGATCGTGTAAAAGGTAAAGAAGTTTATCTTCCGATGAACGATTCAGGTGACGGGGCCATCAACCAATTGACAAGCAGCCATTCAGATAAAGATACTGATACTCCTGCCTATAAGGAAGTTCAAGCAAAAATGGAAGTGCTCAGGGTCAAAGGAGACAATCCATTGCCGAGCATCAACCATCGTAATGGTAATCCCCAACCGCAGATAGGTGTACAAGTACAAAAAAAATGGGCCCGCGAAGATTATATATTCCCTGGTGACCTCTTGAAGATCAAAAAGGAGGAGAGGAACCGTGGCTAAAGCGACAAAAGTGATAAATCGAATCAGCATTAGTGATGAAGAAAGAAGAAGGATTGAACTCGAGGATATCGAGCGTACCCTTTTGGAAAATAAAGAAGTGATTAAAGAAACGTTTGAAGTCATGAAGGGCATGCAGGATCGTGGGATATTATCGATGGTTAACAGCTTGTTGAAGGAAGGGGATAAAGTGCTCAACATTCTTGTCAAGACAGCAGACAC
>NZ_JBFUIQ010000297.1:0-1895 GCF_056401795.1 Peribacillus sp. P4_D6 | reverse complement strand
CTCTTTTGTTAGCCCTTTATAGAATTTGCTATTGATAATGTAAATATTGGGGCTGAACATATGCTTGGATTCTAGTACATCACTTTGTACTTCATTCCACCCCGAGGATCTCAGTGTGGCTATGGGATTATCCTGAGCATCTACAACTTTTTGTTCAAGTGCGGTAAAAACTTCTGAAATAGGCAATGGGCTAACGTTTGCCCCCAATGATTCACCTAATTTTATGTAATTCGGGATGTTCGGCATTCTAAGTCGAAGTCCATCAAAATCTTTCATGCTCTTTATCGGACGATTACTCGAAAACATCCTAAATCCGTTTGCACTCCATGCAAGAGGTGTCACTCCATGCTTTGGATCAAGATCTTCTGTCAATTCCTCTCCGATAGGTCCATTCAATACCTTCTTTACATGATCGTAATCCCTGAATAGGAAGGGCCATTCCGGAACACCCATTTTAGGAATGTCCGACTGCATAATTAGTCCTGGAACACCCATTTCGATCGTCCCGTTTCTGACGCCGTCATAAAATTCTTTTTCTGCACCTAATGTACTGTTCGCATAAATCCGAACCTCTAGTTCACCATTACTCTCCTTTTCTACTATTTTTTTAAATTTTTCTTTCAAGGCAATGTTTTGAGGATGATTTTCAGCAAAATAATGTGCCACTTTAATTGTTTTCTTTTCAACTCCAGATCCACTGGTCTTTTCTCCCTCACCTCCACCACATCCTGATAAAAGGAATGTCATTGCAAGAGTTAAGCTTGTGGAAAATACAAATAGTTTATTTTTTTTCAATAAAAACCCTCCTCGTTTTTTTGTAAGCGTTATCATTAAAGGCTGATCTTTAAAACTTCTCCTCACCCTTGTATAAGCAAAAATCAAATCGTTTTATAATGTAAAACTTGGTTTTTGTTTTATTCGGAATGAGGAAAAAACACTTCACTTCTCATTACGTTTCACAAGTTGATTCACTTTTTAAGCCATTACCTTAATAAAATTAATGATTAATTTGTTCTATAATATAAAACTCAGTTTTCGAATTTTACATCTTACGTTGATTATAAGCTCCCATTTTTATTAATGTCAAACCATTTTTTGAATTTTATAACAATTTAACCAATTCTCCATTTCTCTGATTAATATTTACAGTTGAGATTTTTAGAAACAAAACGGGAAGGATAAAAGTCGTTTTTTTCTATATTAGAATATTTATAGGATGGAAAATCAATATGAACCCCTCTTACAACAGATTGAAATCTGAAGGATAAAAACTCCACCCGAGGGTTTTAAAAAGGACTCATTAAATAAATTTAATTATTACCGATATATAACACATGGTAAATATATAACACGGGGAAGGAATAAACAAAAATGAATAAACTCAGTACGAAAATAGGTTTTGTTCTTTTAACAGGCATGATCATTACATTAATTGGAAGTTTATTATTAATGTATAAAAGTACAAAAGATACGGTTGAGAAAACAATCACTATGAGCAGCTTAAACATAGCAAGCAACATCTCTCAAGGAATAAATCCAACATCTTATGCTGATTTTTTAAGTAATCAATCCGAAACCTCTACATATTGGGAGATACGCGAGCAGTTAGACGATTATAGACAAAAAACTGGAGCATTATATGTATATACATTGGGAATTGACGAAAATAGCGAAAAAGTCCATATTCTTATAGACGGAATGGGTAAGGGAAATAATAAAGCATCTCCCATTTTAACACCCACAACTGCAACTTCATTTCAGGATGTAGAAAGCGTCATGAAGGGAAAGGCTTCAACTACTTCCATCGTTCATGATCCTGAATATGGTGACTATTTATCCGTTTTCGTTCCCATAAAGAATGGTAACGAGGTCATTGGAATTCTAGGGGTGGATAT
>NZ_JBFUIQ010000296.1:0-1936 GCF_056401795.1 Peribacillus sp. P4_D6 | reverse complement strand
GTCATCCATTCAGGAATTTATTATAAACCAGGCAGTTTCAAAGCACGGTTTGCCCGTCAAGGAAGCAAATCAATGACGGAATTCTGTAGGATGCATGGAATTGATCATGATATTTGCGGCAAGGTCATTGTTGCAACAAAACCAGAAGAGTTGCCCCTTCTAGATGATTTATTTTCACGCGGTTTACAAAATGAGCTAGCTATCCAAAGAATCGGTGTGGAAGAGTTAAAGGAAATTGAACCGCATGTTAATGGACTTGGAGCGATTCGCGTCCCGCAAGCCGGCATCGTCAATTATCGTCAGGTAAGTGAAAAGATGGCGGATATCATCCGAGGCAACGGCGGTGAAATCAAGCTGAATACAAAGGTGGAGAAGATTGACGAGGATTCTGATGAAGTCATCATCGCTACGAACAACGGGACAATAAAAGCAAGGATAGTCATTAATTGCGCTGGATTGCACAGTGACCGTATCGCAGCAGCCGCGGGGTACAAAACTGATATGAAAATTGTCCCGTTTCGCGGTGAATATTTTAAATTGAAGCCCGAAAAGCGCTTTCTTGTCAATCATTTAATTTATCCGGTACCTAACCCTAAGTTTCCATTTCTAGGAGTTCATTTTACACGGATGATTAGCGGCGAAGTAGATGCTGGCCCAAATGCTGTACTAAGTTTCAAACGTGAAGGTTATAAAAAAACCGATTTCAATGCGAAGGATTTAACTGAAGTTTTAAGCTATAAAGGTTTTTGGAAACTGGCCAGAAAATTCATGAAGGAAGGGATGGATGAATATGTCCGTTCTTTTAGTAAAAAGCAATTTACGAAAAGCCTTCAGGAATTGATTCCGGAAATTCAAGAAGATGATTTAATCCCTGCACCTTCCGGAGTCCGAGCACAGGCGTTACAGGATGATGGTAATATGGTGGATGATTTTCATATTATAATGGGGAAACGGACTATTCATGTTTGTAATGCACCATCACCTGCAGCAACAGCCTCCATTGAAATTGGAAAAGAGGTTGTTACCCGCATTCCGGAACAAACACACTTATTGGAAGCTGTATTGACAAAATAATATTCGTTAAAGAGAGGAAGAGGCCTCATGTTCAATGGTAAAACAATTTTTATTGCAGGTCACGCACGTTTACCTCAAGGGATGGCGGCGAAAAGTGTCTTTGAAACATTGACCATCACTGCAGAAGTCGATGCTAAATATGGTGTTATCCTGGAGGCTTCTTGTACACTGGCAACAGAGCATGGACGGGAATTTATTGGGCGTTTATTAAAAGGGATCAGTTTAAATGATGGTGTTGATGAAGCGATAGAATCGATTACATCTTATTATCGGGGGAAAGCGGCTAATGCATTGATTGCTGCATTGAAGGACCTGGATCTCCATTTTCAGCAAATTAAAGCGGCAGAAAAAACGAAACTACCAAGTTAGTAAAATGATTTATCAGAATTATTTGTAAAAGATGTTGACAATTATATGAAAAAACGTTTTAATGTAATTAAGCCAATATTATGACATTAACACCTTTTGGAAAATACCTTTTCAGAATCGTGTAAAGATCTTAAAGATTGGAAACAGGAAAAATAAATCATACATAAACTGCATATTCGCTGTGACTCTATTTGCATAGAGCAGTGAAGTGAATATAAGCCAGTTGTACAGTTGGATTCCCATTTTATTTGGGGATCATGTGCGACTGGCTTTTTATATTTCCTGTTAACCTTGTCACCTATATTACAAATAACAGGAGGAATCATTCATGAACATTGCAGAAAAAAAGAGAGCGAAGTTTGAAAGGAGAACAGAAAAATACGAGGTGAAAGTTCACCCTCAATCCAGCCGTTTATATCATATTGAAATTTCAAAAGAGGCGATTTCTGCTTTTTTAGAAACGGTATCCAAGGATAATCAGTCTGTTCAACAT
>NZ_JBFUIQ010000295.1:0-1945 GCF_056401795.1 Peribacillus sp. P4_D6 | reverse complement strand
GTCATTTAATTAACACTCATTTAAAAGTGAAGCACGGATTAGTCGGCAAAGCAACTAACGTGAGGGCTTAGATCCTGTGGGGCAGCATGACCGACATCCACCTCATGGAAAGGTTGAACGAAGGAATGTAGGAGCATCGACTCTGTGAGACATGGGAGGGTTGACCTCCATGAGACATGTGGATATCCTAAAGTGCGATCATAACATTACTTAAACCAATTTTTTCCTATAATTGGCTAGTTTAGCATACACTTTTTTCGATAAATCCCTACCCTTGAGGAGTGATGCCGAGCTTACATAAATAACTGTTAATGATATGACCATGAAATTCAAAGAATTCTAGAGAAATCGTGAGATTTTGTTTAGTTTATTGAGGGAGGTTAGCATTCCTGTAGTTCGTTATTTTTCAGCTTTGAAAAAAATAGGGCTCCTCAGTAAGATATGAGTAAGACACCACTCTAACTCAAAACTTTAGGAGGAACCCTAATATGAAGTTTAAAATGCAAGATAAACAAAATCAACTAATAGAAAGAATTTCCGATAAACACCTTGTTGTTGGAGTGGATATTGCTCAACAACTACACGTTGCAAGAGCAGTTAACTTCCGTGGAATTGTAGTT
The DNA here is from genome assembly GCF_056401795.1 of Peribacillus sp. P4_D6. Lineage (NCBI taxonomy): Bacteria > Bacillati > Bacillota > Bacilli > Caryophanales > Bacillaceae > Peribacillus > Peribacillus sp. P4_D6. The sequence continues at coordinate 1,325 of NZ_JBFUIQ010000295.1, read as the reverse complement.
GGAGAGCCTCTTACATTTGAAAATAATGAAGAGGGGTTCCTTAAACTATTAAAATGGATTCATGATTTAAAAAGATTAAAAAACTTAGATGCAGCAATAGTAGGTATGGAGCCTACAGGCCATTACTGGATTAACCTTTCAAAATGGTTATATAACCAAAACATTGAGGTTGTAACAGTCAATCCCCACTTAGTAAAAAGGAATAAAGAGAATCGTGATAATACCCAATCTAAGAGTGATAAAAAAGATGCGCTCGTTATCGCGGATATGGTCAAAAACGGCTACTATTCCTTTATTCGCCCATCATCAGAATCATTTGAGAAGCTTAGAGTTCTAATGTCTAATCGTGATGTGATTGTTAAACGTCTCGTGATGTCTATTAATCAAGTAAATCGATGGGTGGATGTGGTCTTTCCTGAACTCAGACAAGTGTTTAAAGATGTAACGTGCAAAGGGGCGATCGCAACCCTTCGTTTATTTCCTACACCGGATGAAATATCTTCACTAGAAACACTAGATGTCATGAGGGGTTGGAAGTCTTTAATGAAACGACAACCAGGACCCAAGAAGGCTCAATTACTAATCAATCTAGCAAAATCCTCTATTGGGACCGGACAAGCTCTTGATGCTTATAAATTCCATTTAGAACAATTATTAGAGGAATATGACCTCGCTGTCAAACAACTCGAAAGAGTTGAACAACAAGTTAAAGAAGTTCTCTACAAAATACCATTTGCAAAAAAACTACTTATGATTAAAGGAATAAGTGAAATTTCATTAGCCGGGATACTGGGTGAATCAGGAGATCTAAGTGGTTTCTCTCACGGAAACTCTCTATTGCGGCATGCGGGATTACATCTAGCTGAAGCAAGTTCAGGCAAATGGAAAGGTCAGATTGTCATTTCAAAGCGTGGAAGGTCAAGACTACGACGATTCCTCTACTTAGCAACTATGAGCCTTGTGATGAATAACCCTGAGTTTAAGGCCGTCCATTCCCATAATGTGAAGGTAAAGAAGATAAAGAAAATGAAATCAATCATGAAACTCATAGGTAAACTAGCAAGGATTTTTGTAGGAATAGCACGACGAAACGAGTCTTATTGTCCAAATAAAGTCCAAGTATTGATCCCATTAGCAGCATAGAAATAAAACATTAGTTATATAGAATGTATCATTCAAAATAGTTAACTTTAATTTTGAATGTTGTCTTATTCGTAGGATTTCAAATATGTACGAGTACCAGGTTTCTTAAACAAAAGGGCACTGTGACCCATCAGGTTAGCATAACTGGCCTCCACCCCTTGGATAGGCATGACGAAGGAAAA
>NZ_JBFUIQ010000294.1:0-1947 GCF_056401795.1 Peribacillus sp. P4_D6 | reverse complement strand
AATGTACCCCCACCATTCCTCACCCAGTTGCAGGTTCTGTTCTACATATATATAGATAACGGCAGCCACCCACACGCTTGAAGCTAGAGTGGTTATGAAATCAATGGAAATGAGGGTACGGATAGTTGGGATTTGATGAATCGCAACCCATCCGGATTTAATCGAATCCCAGTTTGAAGGAGCAACAGGGTCCGTCGCTTGTTCAGGGACTTTGATTCTCCCTGTATAGATCGTTGAAACGGCATAAAGCATGACCGTAAGCCAAATGATGAAACTGCTGTTGGTACTTATCAATAAGACGGAACCTAGTGGCCATCCTGCTACAAAGATGGTCTGGGTGATCACATTCAAGAAGCCATTCGCTTTCATCCGCTCTTCTTTTGGAACTAATTGAGGAACCAAAGCTGCGCTAACCGGGGCAGCGACTCCGTCCAAAAATGAAATCAAAGCAATGAAGAAAATGACGGCAACAGAAAAACCATGATCGAAACTTATTATAAAGATTCCTAGGCAAACGAGTAAGAGCGTTTTCCACCATTGAGATTGAACGATGATTCTTTTTAAAGGAAACCTGTCGATGATGAGGGGGGCAAGTAAACTGCTGATGAACCGAAAAATCGTTGTAATGAACGGGAGCAAACTCAAATAGAAGGCAGACCCCGTCAAATTATATAATAGTGAAATCAACCCGACTACATAAAAAATATCCCCAAGATTTGCAAATGCCTGACCAATCCAAAGGCATCGAAACGATGTGTTTTTCATGAATACCATCCTTTACGAAAATAAAGTTCATGGATATTTAGAATGGTTATTTTTTTACACTGGATTCACTCCTTAGATTCAATAGATTGCATGAGCCGGGTTGGCTTTTTTTATAAATGATTTTACCATAATATGAACGTGGGCGTTCTGAAATGCTTGCTCAATATGGAATATGGAATTATACTCCTTAATATATGTAAAAAAGGAGAAAAATTTGATGATTCGACGTTTTGCTTCATATTACCTGCCGCATAAGCGGTTATTCATTATTGATTTCTTCAGTGCAGTGGTCGTGGCTGTACTTGAACTTGCATTTCCGCTAGCTGTTCAGTGGTTTATTGATACACTGCTGCCTGGCGACGATTGGTCTGCCATAGTTTCGGTAAGTGCCGGTTTGTTCCTGCTTTATATCATTAGTACCTTCTTACAGTTCATAGTAGGGTACTGGGGTCACAAATTGGGTATAAATATCGAGACTGATATGCGTGAGGAATTATTCGAGCATGTGCAGAAACAATCTTTTCGTTTTTTTGATAACACGAAAACCGGCCATATCATGAGCCGCATAACCAATGATCTGTTCGATATTGGTGAACTTGCTCACCATGGTCCCGAAGATTTATTCATTGCCTTCATGACTTTTATAGGTGCATTTTGGATTATGTTGACAATCAATGTGAAACTGGCACTCGTATCGGTTTGTATTTTACCGTTTCTCGTGTTATTGATTGTCATAAGTAATTTAAAGATGAATAAAGCTTGGAAGAAAATGTATACAGAGGTTGCGGATGTAAATGCCCGTGTGGAAGATAGCGTCTCAGGAGTGAGGGTTGTACAATCCTTTACGAATGAAACATATGAAATGAAAAGATTTGCTACTAATAATCGCAGATTCCGTAAAGCGAAACTACTAGGTTATAAGGTTATGTCATTTAGTTTATCAGGCATTTACATGATGACGAGGTTTAYGACCCTTGCCGTGTTGGTGATTGGAGCTTGGCTAACTTTTCATGGGCAGCTCTCTTATGGGGAACTGGTTGCATTCGTCTTATATGTTAACGTATTATTTAAGCCGATTGACAAAATCAGTGCGTTGATGGAACTCTATCCAAAAGGGATGGCCGGCTTTAAGCGTTTTACGGAACTACTGGATGTCGCGCCTGATGTAGAGGATAAAAAGGA
>NZ_JBFUIQ010000293.1:0-1951 GCF_056401795.1 Peribacillus sp. P4_D6 | reverse complement strand
GTTAAAGGAGCGGTCAAGTCCCCGGGCATCTTTACTGCACAGGCAGGTGATCGGGTGATTGATTTGATTTCGGCTGCGGGCAGTTTTACGGAAAAGGCGGACACGGATAAAGTGAATTTTGCCCAAATCATCGAAGATCAAATGGTCATTTATGTTCCGGAAATAGGTGAAGAAGACAAAGGGGACTTTGAGAATATACAAGTCGGGACGTCTGGTGATGCCATCACTAAGGGTACGTCAGGAGGGCTGGTGAACTTGAATACTGCTACACAGGAAGATTTGCAAACCTTGACGGGAATTGGACCATCCAAAGCGAATGCGATCCTGGAATACAGGGAGACGATAGGGAAATTCAAGGAGGTCGATGAATTGAAGCAGGTTACGGGAATCGGCGATAAAACGTTTGAAAGGTTACGGGATTCCATTTCGGTGAAATGAATGCTACACAAATGGACAGGAAGAGGGTAAAATTGAAGAAAATCATTCTAGGGGTAAGGGGATACAACATGAACAGAATTAGTTGGGATCAATATTTCATGGCACAAAGCCATTTATTAGCTTTAAGAAGCACATGTACACGCCTCACTGTAGGGGCGACCATCGTCAGGGACAATCGAATCATTGCCGGGGGATATAATGGGTCCATTGCGGGAGGGACGCATTGTATTGATGACGGCTGTTATGTAATTGATAACCATTGTGTCAGAACGATACATGCAGAAATGAATGCACTTTTACAATGTGCGAAATTTGGGGTGCCGACTGATCAGGCGGAAATATATGTGACGCATTTTCCGTGTCTTCAGTGCTGTAAATCACTCATCCAAGCTGGCATAAAGGCCGTTTATTATGCCGAGGATTACAAAAATCATCCATATGCCCTCGAATTATTCAGACAGGCGGGTGTCAAGACCGAGAAGGTTGAAGCGAAAGGGGCCATCGATGTGAATGGAAAACAAAAAAAGGACTTTGTATTCTCATTGCTAGCTCAACTTGAACAAAACGGTCTGGGAAAAGAAGATTTATTGGAACTGGAAAAGCAGGCCAATCAGATATTCGAAAATTAAATAGGACGGGGGCAGGCATGGCCAGACATCTTATCTTACTGGCCGTTTCAGCTACATTTGGTGTTACGGCCCATTCTCTTTTAAATGTAAGGCTGCTGATCATTATCCTAATTTTTCTCTGTTTCCTTTATTTTTCGGTGGGCTTAAGTGTGAAGGCCCTTAGTTTTCATTTGGTGATCATGGGGATATTTTTAGGGGCCGCCTCCTTCTCCGATCACCGAAACAAAACTGCCTATCATGGAACGGAAAGCCAATTTATCATCACATTTACCGACCAACCGAATATAGATGGAAATTCATTAAAAGGATTCATTGGCAGTGAGAAAGGCGAACGGCTATTGCTTCGTTATAAAATCACGACCGAATTGGAACAGGAAAAGCTTAGTCAGTTTCTGCGAATCGGTTTATCTTGTCCGGCTGAAGGGACATTGCAAATTCCCGAGAAAAACAGGAATGAAAACAGTTTCGATTACCAGCGTTATCTTTTCCGCCACGGCACCCATTGGATATTCAAAGCGGATTCCATTTCATTTCAAGAATGCAAAGAAGGTGGAAACTCGATTCTGCTTTCGATTCGTAATTTGCGCCTGAAGGGGATTGCATATATTAGAGAACACTTTCCTGAAGAGTCGAGCGGTTTTGTCACAGCGCTCATATTCGGTGACCAGAGATATATAGATGAAGGGGACCTTACTAATTATCAGCGGTTGGGGTTGGTTCATTTACTGGCGATTTCCGGCCTTCATGTCAGTTTTTTAACGGGGGTGTTATTTTACATCGGCATCAGGGTTGGGATTACACGGGAAAGAATGATGATGGCCATCTTACTCTTCCTTCCGGTTTACATGTTACTTTCAGGTGCCAGTCCATCAGTGGTGCGATCC
>NZ_JBFUIQ010000292.1:0-1989 GCF_056401795.1 Peribacillus sp. P4_D6 | reverse complement strand
CTTCTGTATACGCTTGAAACGTTTGCCCCTTCTTTGCCATACAAAAAATCCCCTCCAGATTGACAGTTAAGAACATTTTATCATGTTCTCTTTTTTCTCTGTCTACCTGAAGGGGATAATACCAAGGGGAGGTTCCCCTTAGCCATTCTTTTTATTTTTAATGAACAGACTACTCGATGTTAATATCTTCAGCTGTTTTTCCGGGGGAAAACTTATGGATGCGAATCACCAAAATCGGATTCGAGAATTCAGCGGTAATTCTTCGTGAGCAAATCGAAAAGGGGAAAGGGATCTTTCTCTGTGTGGGTAGCTTATCTTCTTTTTTTTCAAGAAATGGCTTATGAGTATCGTCAACGATGATCGATAGCTCATTATCACTTAGGCATACTTTAATATCTTTTACATCATGATCTTCCAAAACCGCTTCCACCATATACTCATCGTCACTTTCGTATATATCAATTGAAAAAAGTTGATGATCCAACGCACAAGTTTCCGGATCCAGAAAAAAACTTTTTACCCATTCATCAAACTTTTCAACCTCAGTCATTTGCGATCCATGTTGATTGTCTTGCATGTTGATACCCCCGGTTTTCCTTTGAGGTATTATATGATGGAGCATGAAGAATGGTGATTGGAAAAGTGAAATTGAAGATAATAAAAGATTTCGGGAAATTGGTTCTAAAAATGTAAAGAGCAACCAATACAAAGGGACGATGTGTATGCGGGTATTAAAAAGCAGAACAAGTTATAAAAGAAAGGGTCATAAGTCCTTCTAAAAGAGTGGATTTTTTAGAAGGATTGTAACTTTATAAGTACAAATAAGGCTTATAAAGCATGTAACTTCTTAAACTAAGGCTATCTCAATTCATCCCAATATAAAAAGACATACTCTGGTTCATGCTCTTTTTTCAACTCATCAACACTTGCTATTATTTCTAAAGTTTTCTTTTTATTCGTACGTAAAGTATTACTAGCGTTCTGTTTTAAACCCTTTTCATCCATGATATACACACTCCTTTATAGCATAGTTTGTGTCCTGCCCCTCTTCTTATTCTTGTTTTTGCAAGGAATGTAATCAGTTGAAATATTCATATGTCTTATGCTGCTTTGTTCATTTCACACGTGCAAATAGAGGCTAAAGGAAACAAACATTAAAAAGATTATTGTTTGTATAAGAGAACATATTGTGAAACATTTCAATTAAAGTAACGGGGAGGTTAGTTATGTTGAATTAAATGCTTTAGCCGCCATTTTGTTTGGCGGTTTTCTGTTGCCAATAAAAAAAATATTTTTTGTAACAAAATTGACTTGAATCGGATATATAGACGAAAGGAGGAAAAGGCTTGGGAGAACTAGATGAAATTTATAGTAATTATGCTGAAGAAGTTTTTAAATATCTAATGTATCTTTGTCACAACTCAGATTTATCAGAAGAACTAACACAAGAAACCTTCTATTAAGCTGTAAAATCCATTGATAGATATAATGGTGAATGTAAAATGTCAGTTTGGCTTTGTCAAATAGCGAAGCACTCCTATTATAAGCATCTTGAACGTAATAAGAAACAACAAAGACATATGCTTCAAGATGAAACAATACATACTTCTCCTGAAGCTGAACTTATTTATTCGGAAGACAAAATTGCCCTCAACAGAAGTGACTGAAAAAGAAGAAAAACAACTTCTTACCATTTTTAAAAAGTATAATAAAAAACTTAATTTGTTAGCTGTTTTACCAGCAGCAGAAATTGAAGATTGGTTACAAAAGAAAATGCTTCTGTAAAACAGAAACCTACAACGATCTATCCTATTGAGTACAATAAAGCTGCCATCGTCATTGGGAACGAGGGGATACTTAGGAAGAATGAGCCTTTTACCCCTAGTGGTTACGATTTAGGAACTGTTGTTAATTGGTGGTGTCACTCAATAGTCTGTTCGTACGAACTTTTATATTCATATTGAATGATCCATCGATTATTTTAGTGTG
>NZ_JBFUIQ010000291.1:0-1996 GCF_056401795.1 Peribacillus sp. P4_D6 | reverse complement strand
TTTTGGCAGACGTTAGACGGCTCCTGAGCTATCTTCCACAAAATAATGAAGAGAAGCCGCCGGTTTTGGAAGCGGATGAGGGAGATGACTACCGGCCGGACTTAACGGATGTAGTCCCTTATGAAGGGATCCGGCCATATGATGTTCGGAAAGTATTGGAGCAGGTTGTCGATGAGGATTCCTTTATGGAAGTGCAAGAGGGCTTTGCGAAAAACATAGTGGTCGGCTTGGCGCGGATCAAAGGGAAATCAGTGGGGCTTGTCTGTAACCAGCCAAAGGTATTGGCAGGGGGACTTGATATAGATTCATCAGATAAAGCTGCCCGTTTTATTCGTTTTTGTGACTCGTTTAACATTCCGCTTATTACGTTTGAAGACGTTTCAGGGTTTTTCCCCGGCGTTAAACAAGAACATGGCGGAATCATTCGCCACGGTGCAAAGCTGCTATATGCTTATTCGGAAGCAACAGTACCTAAATTGACGATCATTCTGCGAAAAGCATACGGAGGAGCTTATGTGGCTCTTAATAGTAAATCCATCGGTGCGGATCTTACGTTTGCATGGCCGAATGCTGAAATCGCTGTAATGGGTTCTGCTGGAGCGGCAAATATCATTTTTGCGCGTGAAATTCAAAATAGCCAAGATCCGGAAGCGACACGAGCAGCTAAAATTGAAGAATACCGTGAGAAGTTCGCCAATCCATATGTCGCCGCAAGTCTTGGGATGGTGGATGATGTTATCGATCCCCGTGAAACCAGGATTAAGATCATTCAATCTCTTGATATGCTACGCAACAAAAAAGAAACTCGACCATGGAAAAAACACGGTAATATCCCATTGTGATCAATCTTTGCAAGGAGCCCTAACGATCTGTTTTGGGCTCTTTTCCATACGGGGGAAGATATCATTTTGAAATAAGTCATCATTCACTTTTTAAAATTGTCTTAGGACCAGCATGCCACATTATTTGCCGGGGCGCCGCTTTTAGAAGTATAATTGAAGAGGAAAACTTTTTTGGAGGTTTTATTTTATGATTAATGAAGAACGTTTAGTTAATGAATTTATGGAATTGGTGCAGATCGATTCCGAAACGAAAAATGAAGCAGCCATCGCCAAAGTGCTGAAAGAAAAATTCGGGGCACTGGGTGTAGAAGTTTTTGAAGATGATACAACAGCAGTCACCGGTCATGGTGCAGGGAATTTAGTATGTACTTTAAAAGGAACGAAAGAAGGCGTAGATACCATTTATTTCACGTCCCATATGGATACGGTTGTACCGGGTAATGGAATCAAGCCTTCCATCAAAGATGGATACATAGTGTCAGACGGAACGACCATATTAGGGGCGGATGACAAAGCTGGATTAGCAGTCATGTTAGAAACGCTTAAAGTGTTGAAAGAACAGAATATCGAACATGGTACAATTGAATTCATCATTACAGTCGGTGAAGAATCTGGCTTGGTAGGGGCAAAGGCATTGGATCGCTCCCTTGTAACGGCTAAATTCGGTTTTGCACTTGATAGTGATGGAAAAGTGGGCAATGTGGTTGTTGCTGCACCTACTCAGGCGAGAGTGTCCGCAACCATTTTAGGCAAGACTGCTCACGCTGGTGTCGCTCCAGAGAAAGGCGTTTCGRCCATTACGATCGCTGCCAAAGCAATCTCTAGAATGCCATTAGGCAGAATCGACGAAGAAACGACAGCCAATATCGGACGTTTCCAGGGGGGACAGCAAACCAATATTGTTTGTGACCATGTTGAAATCCTTGCAGAAGCAAGATCCTTGATCCCTGAAAAAATGGAAATACAGGTAGCGAAAATGAAAGAGGCTTTCGAGACTGCAGCCATTGAAATGGGCGGACGTGCTGAAGTTGAAGTTACCGTCATGTATCCTGGTTTTAAATATGGTGCTGGTGACCATGTTGTCGAAATCGCAAGAAAGGCAGCAGAGAAAATCGGCCGTCCATGCGAGCTGGTTAAAAGCGGCGGTGGTAGCG
>NZ_JBFUIQ010000290.1:0-2003 GCF_056401795.1 Peribacillus sp. P4_D6 | reverse complement strand
CCGCAAGGTAAGTACACAAACAAAGGATGATCTTCATCTACGGCAATGGACATATCTTTCAATTGTTTCTTCAGGCGCGTTGCAGCTGTCGCATAACCTAGCAGCAGATCCATGGAATTTTCATCATCAATAAAGTGGCAATCGGGATTAAGTGATGCTTCTTTACGGCCTTCTTCTACAGCTTTACTATAATCATCATCATATTCCTTTACAATGACACCCAGACTTGTTAATTTATCCTTTTTCCACTGTTTGGCATCTGCAGACATATGGACCGTTACTTTAAATCCCAGCTTCGCGCTTATTATTCCAATACTCATTCCTAAATTGCCGGTTGAACCGACAGCAATCGAATATTTTGAAAAAAGCTCCTTATATTCATCACTCGCAAGTATTCCATAATTATCAGTCCGCTTTAAACCGCCGTGCTTCATTGCTATTTCCTCAGCACGTTTTAAGACCTCATAAATACCTCCGCGTGCCTTGATTGAACCTGATATAGGTAAATGACTGTCACATTTCAGCAAAAGTTTTCCCGCAATTTTAGTTCCATAGGATTTTTCCAATTTTTTTTGCATGAAAGGAATCTCTACTAGAGATGATTCAATGATCCCCTCCATTGGTTCAGTTTCTGGAAATGCTTTAATTATATAATTGGCAAATCTATTTAATCTTTCTTCAGCCGATTTAACTTGTTCAGCTTGGACGATTGGATTTTCTTGTTTGTTACCGTAATCTGGATTCTTCCAGAAGACTTCATTCATCTTTATCACATTATTAAGTATAGGATCTTTCGCTTTCCATTCGTTAATCGATAATCCTGCGATTTTATGCATCTCCTCAGCAGTCCCTCCCCCAAATGTAGTATTCATCATCTACTATAACTCAACAAACTGTAATAAAGATTACACTTTCCACTTTTTTACGAATTATCAGCTTAGAAAGTTAAATTCACTTTTAATTTCCCTCGCACACTATTAATGAACCAAATTTCCTCAGCGTTATTGAGGTCAGCCTTTGAAATGTTTTTTACCTTGATTTCCTTCTTCCTGATCAATTCTTGACGAAATGTTCCTGCAAGCAAACCTGATTCCACCGGAGGGGTATAGAGGTCACCATTTATCTTTACCACTACATTTCCGTTCGTGAATTCCGTAATGTATCCTTCTTCATTCCAAAGCAGAACATCCTGGAAGTCGGGATTATTCATTTGAAAGMCTTCATAGACATCACGATTGGTGGTCTTATGAAATAGAAATGGATTTGCCCTTGATATTGGTGCTTCAGCCAATATGGCCTTGAATTCTGGATCAAGGGGCTTGATTGCTTGTCCCAAGACTTCAATTTCACCATTTTCATGTAGTAGTACTCTTACTTTTTGCAGCGTCCCATGGTTTATTTCCGCATACTTTTGGAGTCGATCTCTAAGATACAATTCAGAGAATCGATAATCGAAGTACTCAGCGGATTGTTTCATCCTTTCGATATGATCATTCAACAAATAATATTCGCCATCGCTGAGCTTTATCGATTCCAATAGTTTGTAAGCAGGCCGTTCAACCGTTAATAATTTGGCTTTTAAAAAGGCTTCGTCATATTCTTCCGATAACTCGGAATCCCAAGTGATCCCCCCGCCAACCCCATACTCGGCTTTCCCTGTTTCCTTATCAATCACGACCGTACGAATCGGCACATTAAAAACGGCTTCGGATTCAGGAGTGATAAACCCGATTGCACCGCAATAAACTTCACGCGGTGAATTCTCGATATCAGCGATGATTTCCATCGTTTTAATTTTAGGTGCCCCTGTTATCGATCCACAAGGAAAAAGGGCCTTGAATATATCAATGATTGTTGTTCCTGGATTCGTATCGGCTGTAATCGTGGATGTCATTTGCCAAACGGTCGGATATTTTTCAATTGCCTTAAGTTGTGGAACTTCGACACTTCCTGGTTCCGCAATCATTCCCAAATCATTTCTTAGCAGGTCCACAATCATGTAG
>NZ_JBFUIQ010000289.1:0-2039 GCF_056401795.1 Peribacillus sp. P4_D6 | reverse complement strand
ACCCAAAGGGAAAGGCCCTGATTACGCATAGAATGGATATGCTCTTCACCCATTTTGGCGTCTCCGGTCCAGCTGTTCTAAGATGCAGCCAATTCGTCGTGAAAGCGATGAAGAAATGGAACCTGTCGGAAGTGACCATGAAACTCGATGCCCTTCCGGACCGAAACAAGGAAGAGGTTTTTCAAGACATCATGAAGGAAATAAAAGCCGAACCGAAAAAAGCCATTAAAAACACCTTAAAAGGTTTAGTTCCTGAACGATACCTTCACTTCCTGCTTGAGCGAAGCGGCATCGACCTTSAAGAGCAAGGGGCGACGATATCAAATGAAAAAATCCGCCGCTTTGCAGAATTATGCAAGGACTTCCAATTCGAGGTGCACGGCACCCAGCCGCTAGAAAAAGCCTTCGTAACGGGCGGCGGCGTATCCGTCAAAGAAATACATCCAAAAGAAATGGCATCCAAACTAATGGACGGACTGTATTTCTGCGGTGAAATTCTGGATATACACGGATACACAGGCGGTTACAATATCACATCGGCATTAGTAACCGGCAGGCTTGCCGGCATGAATGCTGCCATGTCTGCCCGTTCATAATCCTAAAAGAGGCTGATCCGCTTGGATCAGCCTCTTTTACTGCGATTTCGTAAGCCTATACATCGTGTTCGTTAGGCTTTGATTCTGGTGTAGGTGCTCTTGTTTTGGCCTTCACTGTACTTTTTCGACCAAACCCGCGCCCGCCACTACTAGTCCGGCTATGCGTTTAAAATATTTCTGGATGATAGCGATATGCTTCGAGGTCAATGGTATTCCGGCCCGTGAACGTGATGCCTTCACTCTCGAGCATCGCCTTCTGGTGTTCTGCTGCGCCCTCCGCTTTTATGCCGATTTCACCTTTGGCATTGATCACCCGGTGCCATGGAAGGTCATGTTTTTTACTGCTAGAATGAAGGATCCTTACGACCTGCCTTGCACCGCGCGGACTTCCGGCGAGCTGTCCAATTTGACCATATGTCATCACTTTACCGGAGGGAATCCGTTGTATGATATGAATGACCCGTTCAGTAAAACTTTCCAAATACCTCGCCCCTTTATTCTATCCGTTTGCTAAAATCGTGATTTTTTCATCGGTAATCAGGACTCCATGATGTTTGATCAAGTTTGTTTTAAGCTCGGCAGGCATTCTGCAGTCATCGTATGCACATACAGAAATCAATCCTCTTTCCTTGATCAATTTGTCGATCCCTTTTTCATATTCGCCTATCGCAAAGCTGACTTGATCGTCATGGCCCCATTCAACATGGCCCCAAGTCCGGATGTGCTGATTGCGTTTAGTGTATACATCGATATTTTCCAAGAAATAATCAACCATGGTCGAAGGATGGAAGTCTCCATGAAAACAATAAAAATCAAAATTATTCATAAGATGCACTTGCTCCAATTGCTCCTCATTTAAATGAAGCTGCAATTTCTTGTACACGAAAGGAAAGATGCGGTCGTTTTCGACGACCAGGATATGGTCTCCCTGTTGAACACCGGTAATGATGAAAGTTGTCTCATTTTCAATGTATGACTCCAATTCATTAAAACAGTATAAAATATGGCCACCATCCGACTGCTGTATATTTTCTATTAATTGTTTCATTTTATTATCCAAAATGAATCTCTCCTTTAATACACCAGTCCGCTCTATGTATTATGTATAACTTTACCCATTATCTCCGTGTTTGTAAAATTCGTAGAAGAATATAATCCGTTTTTCCTTATGTCATGTTAAGATTTGGAATTTAGTTGAGTCGAATTGTGGCTGCTTTCAGTCCACTCAGACCTAGGCAGCCCCAATCCGGCAGACTCCGACCTTTCATGCATTTTCCCTTAGTATGTTCACCCTTAAATCACGGGATAATACGGCACATAGCGCGGGTTATAATAATATGGCGGTCTTGGTCCAATAAGCGGCAATTCAAAGGTATTTGGGTTGGAGTCATATAACAACTCCACCTTTTCATCCGATTGTTCGACCAATAACCACTTCACTTA
>NZ_JBFUIQ010000288.1:0-2039 GCF_056401795.1 Peribacillus sp. P4_D6 | reverse complement strand
TTGAAGCACAGTCGACAATAAGATTCGGTTATAGTTAACGTGCGGTTCACTTCCGAAAATAGTAATCTCAAAGGCAGTCGGATCCTTACTAATGATGGATTCAACACAACGTAATCCTGCCATTCCGTTCCCTACTAAGATCAGTTTTTGTTTATACATTTTATCCCCCCAAAAAACAAGTACTGTAAAAAGCCAAACTAAGTAAACAAAGTTCTAGATCTTAACTGAATTCTTTCCGAGTACCCACGTTTTTCTCCATGAAAGCTGAGCTAGGCCCAGGATAAGCAAAGCCACGATTCCAACTGCGGAAAATACTAAAAATCCTGTAGCATATGTGCCAGTGATCTGTTTCAACKTACCTAGTATGTTTGGAACCAAGAATCCGCCAACACCTCCGGCAGCTCCCACAATCCCTGTGATAAAACCTATTTCTTTAGAAAATCGCTGTGGAACTAACTGAAAGACAGCTCCGTTGCCCATACCGAGAAATAGCATTCCGATGAACAGAAGGATTGTAACGACAGTAAGAGAATAAAGAAAACTAATCCCAAACATACATATAGTGAGTCCAACAAATAGAAACATAAGCAGTTTAACTCCACCTATTTTATCGGCAATAAATCCTCCGACGGGACGAAAGAAACTTCCGGCGATGACACATAATGTAACGAATTCCCCCGCCCTTATTCGTGTTAACCCATACTCATCAACAAAAAAGATGCTTAAAAAGCTAGTGAACCCGACAAAGCCCCCAAAAGTCACACTGTAAAGAATACAGAAATACCAAGTGTCCGTTATTTTAAATACGTTGAAATATTCCTTTAGTGGTTTTGCCGGCGGTTGAGATGGCGCGTCTTTTGCGATTAAAATATAAATGATAAACACGATGGTTAAAGGAATCAAAGCTAATCCCATAACATTATGCCAGCCAAGAGATTCTGCAAGACGCGGTCCGAACAATGTCGCAAAAAGAGTTCCGCTGTTACCGGCACCTGCAATGCCCATCGCAAGACCCTGCAAATGCGGGGGATACCAACGACTGGCCATAGGAAGTGCTGCAGCAAAACTTGCTCCTGCCACCCCTAGTAATATCCCTATTAAATAAAGCTCCGCTAAACTTTCACCGAATAACCATCCCCAAAAAAGTGGAATCATCGATACAAGCATCCCACCGATTGCGGTTTTCCGCGGGCCGATGCGGTCAGTCAAAAAACCAAGGACGATTCGAAAAAACGAGCCTCCCAAAATCGGAATAGCCACAATCAAGCCTTTTTCAGCTGGGGAAAGTCCGAAATCCTTTGTAATGTAGACACCGAGTGCCCCTAATAATACCCAAATCATAAAACTGATATCAAAATAAAGGAATGAAGCTAATAATGACGGAGCATGACCGCTTTTTTTCAATTCAGATATTTTCATTTTTCATCTCTCCAATACTTTATTAATTGAATATTCGTTTATTTTACTCTTATAAAAGTAAGATTTCTTTGTTTATGTAAGAAAACATCACACACTTTTTTTGTAAGTTATTAAATTGTTTAAAGTTGGTATTGGTCAAAATTTAATAAATTCATTTCCTTTTTCTTATAAAAATCGCATGATATTGTGGTTTACTTAGGTGATGTAAAGTTACAGGCTTGTTTAACTTTTCAGTTATGGCCGGCATAAACTCCAATAACATTTTGAAATATTCTCCATACAAAAAAAGAGAAGCCTAATGCTTAAGCTTCTCTTCAGCCTGTAGATAAACCCGACTATAATGGAGTTTGTTTCCAGTTTTATATTTGTCCGTTAATTCATTCCAGCCACCCGCTCCCAAACAACTTTGTTTAACATAAGATAGAACTCCTTTTGCCTACAGTCTTTTTTGTTTAGGCTGTTTTCGCATACTTTGTTGCTATTTACTAAGTAGTGCGGAGTGGTTGATTTCCCCTCCAGATGCTCGCTTTCCTTGGTGCGGGCGGTGAGCCTCCTCGGCGTAAACGCCTGTGGGGTCTCACCTCTCCCGCTGCTCCCGCAGGAGTCTCGCACTTCCGCTC
>NZ_JBFUIQ010000287.1:0-2056 GCF_056401795.1 Peribacillus sp. P4_D6 | reverse complement strand
GGTGGAATGTATGTTTACAGAGCTGAAGATGCAGGGGGAGGACTATCTGCCTGTGATGAAGGGGAACTTGCCTGGAAGCCATTTCAATGGGTTATGGAGGCAAGTGAAGTTGTGTCCAACATAAAGTATTACCTGAAAGATATATTACAGGATGAACCACCACAAGAATTTGCATGTACCTATGAAAATGAACAATTAATATCAGTCAAAAAGAAGCCTCTGCATGATATGGCAAAAGAATTGACTTTCAATTGAAAACCGCCCATTTGCGATTTTTTTGCCTTTTTGATTCCTGAGCCAAAGCGGCGGGGGAATATTCGGAATATTGATATATTTATGAGTTAAGCAAGACTCTGAAATTATATATTGTGAGGATAAAACGAAATCCATCTAATATAATTTCCTCATAAAGTCGGGGCTTTTAAAAGGAAATCCGGAAATGGTATTGCCCGTAAGATCGTTTCGTACCCATATGAGCACACACAAAGATAGCTGCAGATTCCTGCAGCTATCAGACTGTAGACAAACTCGATGAAAATCGACTTTGTCTATTTTTATAGCTTGTAGCAATTGGACGTTGATTTCCGCTCCAGGCACTCGCTTTCCGCGGGCGGTCGGGGAGCCTCCTCGGCTTTCGCCTGCGGGGTCTCCCCTAGACGCGCTTTTCCCGCAGGAGTCTCGTACCTTCCGTTCCAATCAACTTTGTCTTACCTTTTAGATAGAACACTTTTGCCTGGAGTCATTTTTGTTTTAAAATAGAAGTATTAAAACTTGAGGTGATGAGGATGCTTTTCTAAACATGATTCTTTTCAGCGAGATCAACTTGAAATGATTACTTTAGATCAACTGGTGCCACCGAACCATTTGGTTCGAAAATGGAGGCTKCCATTGACTTCACTTTCATTTATGACTTGGTGAAAGATATGTATTCAGAGKTAGGACGCCCAAGTATTGATCCAGTTATTTTAGTTAAACTGACTTTCATTCCACGTTCGGGAAAAATTATGAGCGACGCTTTAAAGATACAGACCTGTTTGAACAGATTTTCTATCGCATTTTAATGACAGCTGCTAATAAAAAGTTAATAAGTGCTGAACACGTTTTCGTGGATTCCACACATGTGAAAGCCAGTGCGAATAAACGGAAATTTGTAAAGAAAATCGTTCGTAAAGAAACACGAGCGTATCAAGGACGTCTTCAAGAAGAAATCAATCAAGATCGTGAAAACCATGGAAAAAAGCCTTTTCCACCAGATAAATTTCATAAAGAAGAGACCAAAGAAATTAAAGAAAGTATAACGGATTCTGAGAGTGGCTACTATGTGAAAGATGAACGAACAAAACAGTTTGCCTATTCATTCCACGCGGCCGCAGACCGCAACGGTTTTGTATTKGGAACGATTGTGACACCTGGAAATAYACATGACAGTCAGATCATAGAGCCACTAGTTGAACAAGTGATTGAGAAAGTTGGAAAACCGGAAGCCGTTGCCGCAGATGCAGCTTATAAAACACCAGCGATTACAAGCTACCTATTTAACAAAGAAATCATACCGGCTTTACCTTATACACKTCCTCGCACCAAAGAAGGATTTTTCCGCAAACAGGACTATGTATACGATGAACATTTTGATTGTTACCTTTGCCCTTCGGGCGAAACTTTAAAGTACTCAACAACAAATAAAGAGGGCTATCGCGAGTACAAATCGCCAAAACAAATTTGTACAACATGCTCATTTWTATCTCGGTATACAGAAAGCAAAGACTGTCAAAAAGTGGTGATACGACATATCTGGCAAACACATGTGGAATAAGCAGATGATCTGTGTCATCATCAAGATGTAAAACCTATATATGCAAAACGTAAAGAAACGATTGAGCGTGTATTCGCAGATGCAAAAGAAAAGCATGGTATGCGTTGGACTACTTTAAGGGGACTTAAAAAATTGTCAATGTAGGCGATGCTTACTTTCGCTGCCATTAATTTAAGGAAGATGGCCAATTGGATATGGCGAGGTCCAAAAATGGCCTAACATGTGGGCTCGTWGAGCCGCAAT
>NZ_JBFUIQ010000286.1:0-2084 GCF_056401795.1 Peribacillus sp. P4_D6 | reverse complement strand
GTTGAGATGACAGCACGAAAAGCATTAATGGAATAAGTCATCGGCAGGAACGGTGTGAATCCTTGCAAGAAGCCAGGTACTAATTCATTGGGGAATGTTCCGCCACTGCTGGTCAGTTGGAGAATCAAAATCAATAATGCTATGAACCGGCCTGGATTGTCAAAGGCTGAACCCAGGAACTGGATGATTGCCATGAATGTGCAGCTAGCAAGAATGCTTACTGCAAAAAACAACGGCAGGCTCGTAACATTGATTCCAAGACCTAAAATTAAAATCGAGTCCACCAATATGGCTTGACAGATTCCGATGAGTGCCATGACACTGTATTTACTAATAAACCAGCTAAATCCACTCGCAGGTATAACAGCAGGATCTCTTAACGGGAAAATGATCGTCAGAACGATAGCCCCGATAAATAAACTTAATGAAATTAAATACGGTGCAAAACTAGTGCCATAGTTCGGTACATTATTAATTGGTAATTTATCTACTTTAACTGGGCTTGCAAACATGTCATAAACTTCTTCATTGGATTTGATCTTGCCTGCTTCATTTGCCCCGTCATTCAATTCGTCATGTAATTCTGCAGATCCATCTGAAAGTTTGGCGATTCCATCTTGTAACTTAATGGCTCCATTCGCCAGTTCTCCCATTCCGCTAGTTAGGCTGTTTGAACCCTCCTTCAATCTATCCGTTCCTGTAACCAGACCTTCCGAACCTTCGGAAAGCTGTGAGGTTCCACTTGATAATTGCTTGGAGCCATCTTCAAGCTGATCAAGCCCGCTTACCAAGTTATTGCTGCCTTCAGTTAATTGTCCAAGTCCACTCTGCGCTGAATTTATACTTTCGCCAAATGTTGTCAAACCAGACACCAATTGACCTTGGCCATTTTTCAGTTCATTCGCCCCATTAGCGAGTTTATCCTGAGCTTGCTTCAATTGCGTGAAACCGCCGCTTAACGCACTAGTGCCTTCACTTAACTGATTGGCTCCATCACTAAGGCTATTTGAGCCTTTAGCAATTTCGGTTGCACTGGCCGATAGTTTTCCCACTCCTTCAGATACTCCTTTACTACCTTCACTGATGCGTGTTAGAGAAGAAATCACTCCCTCCAAACGCGCTTTCTCTGCAGGATCATCCGTAGCTTCAGATTGTTGTTCCAATCCGGAAATAACCTCATCCAAACCTGCCGAAACTTCAGATGCCCCCGCTTTTGCTTCGTTCGATGCTGCGCTCCATTCAGACAATGAACCTGAAAGCTGGGCGGCACCAGCCGCTACACCATTTGCTCCCTCAGTTAAAGCGGGCAGCTTTTCATCTATTTGATTGAAGCCCTCTAATGACTGCTGCAATCCAGAGGCCAATTCACCAGTTCCCGCTTCAGATTTCTTGGCCCCTTGCAAAAGCTCGGATTGACCATCTTTCATTTGCCCAACACCAGAGCTGAACTGTTGTAACCCTTGATTAAGTTCCTTTGATCCTGCAGCTGCCGAACCGACCCCATTCGAAAAGGTCAATGATTTTTCAGCTAATTTTTCCAGGTTTTCATGGATTTCGACAGAACCTGAATGAAGGGAGTCAATTCCTTCATCCACTTTTTTGGAACCTTCTTTTGCTGAGATAATCCCTTCACCAAGTTCACTGGAGCCGTTTTTCACTGTATCTGTTCCGTCTTTCAATTCTCCAGCTCCATCACTGGCACTTTTGAGTCCGTCAGCCACTTCGTTCAAATTATCGAACATTGACTCCGCATAGGTTTTCGTAACCGCTGACGAAACCTCCCCTTTGATTCTCTCCGAAGCTGCATCACCTATTTTAGTGGATATATAATTAAACCCTTCATTGGACGTATAAATTAAATCAAGTTTTTTCGGATTGTCCTCCTGCAAGGTCGTTGCATTCTTCGAAAAGTTTTTCGGAATTTCTATTTTCATGTAATAATCTTGATTTTCCAGGCCTTCATTGGCTTCTTTTTGACTGACGAAATGCCAATCGAAATCCTTCTTTTCCTTTAACTCCTTGACTAAATCTTTTCCTATTGTAAGTTCCGTTTCATTGAACTCCGCACCCTCATCCAAATTGAC